>NZ_LNII01000015.1:0-4655 GCF_001463365.1 Enterobacter sp. 50793107
GGCTCCCTGGCATCGATGATAATGGCACCGTATACCCCCTCCTGTTCCTGCAGACCGGAATGGCTGTGGTACCAGTAAGTCCCGTTCTGCTTAACCTTAAAGGTGTAAACGTAGGTATCATCAGGCTCTATGCCCATAAAACTCAGCCCCGGAACACCATCCATATTGGCCGGAAGAATAATGCCGTGCCAGTGAATGGACGTCTGTTCATTAAGACGGTTTTTGACCTTCAGGGTAATGGTGTCACCTTCTTTCCAGCGAAGAACGGGCCCCGGCAGGCCTCCATTGATTGTTTTGGCCTGACGCTCACTGCCCGTGATATTGACGGCCGTTTCACCAATGGTCAGGTCAAACTGAGTACCCTGCAGGGATGCGGCAACTGGCAGGCTCAGACTGGAACGCGCATTGAAACTCCATACGCCAAGACTTCCGGCTACGCCAGAGAGGGTTAACCCCTTCAGGAAAGTTCGTCGAGACGTTTTCAACAGCATGCGCATTCCCTTATTTAAAGTATGGTTACTGACAGAATTCGAGAACCGATTTAAATTAAATTACTGGTTCATCCACTTACAATGAAATGAATCTAGCACACCTTAAGAAACAAATTCATTACAATCGTGTAATGTACATAGCTGTATTACATTTACGTCATCTTCCCCACAGGTTGATTATTTTTATATATGATCATAAGGACATCTTTTATGTACCTCAGAAGGTAATTACACATGAATATATTAATCACGGCCACTGCGTTTACAGCTTTATTTTGTGGGGCAGCTTTTGCTCAGTCCAGTGATATTGCCCATGAAGCACATCGATTTGTTAATAATGCCTCAGCCGTCAGTCATGTGAATTCCTCGACGCATGAAAACTTACCGGACAGGGTTAATAAAAACAACACGCCCTCATTCTCTGAAATGAATGAACATGAAAGGGCCATTGTTGCTCATTCATTTATGAACAACAGCGCGTCCTATGCACATCAGAAAATGATTGAGGAACATAAAAAAATGCTGTCCGACAGTGGTGCAAATTCAAAGACCTCCTCTTCTTCTTTTAACGAACTGAATGCCGGAGAGAAAGCCGCCCTCGTGCATGAGCAGGTCAATAATGCCGGTGCGGAAGCTCATCAGACACAGGCAAGAAAGCTTCGCGGCCTGTATTCCTCCAGGTAACTGCAGGCGGGTTAGTGCTTAGCAGGGCTTTACTGACGGGTTACGTAGCAGGACATGAGCCCCATATTGCTCTGCCGTAACCTGTTTCAGTCCCGTTAATCATCACCGTCAGGCTGGTCATACAGTTCCCAGATCTTCAGGAGCAAACGGGAAACAAGATATGTTACAAAAATGACGACCATCAACGGTACTCCCGATTAACTGGCAGATGACACGCCTCCTGAAAACCCCTAGCATACGCCGCAGTGTTCATGCTAACGGCGAATTCCAGTAAATGTATTCTACCGATGTCGTAAAAGAAAATGCTTACCTTTCAGCCACCCGCTCGGGGCTGGAATCGAACGAGATCGCTATCCTTCAGCGCTCTTTGCCTTCCCGCTTTAATCTTCGGCATTTGAAAAAAAATGAATCATTAAAACTCGTACTGCAAAAGAAAGCGGGAAAATCACGTGTAGTGGCTTATAAATTTACGTCCGGCTCATTTAATTACACGGCGTATCGTATATCAGACAAAAAGTTCTATAATCTTTCCGATACTTCCGGGAAAGGCAGTCTCGATTATCCGTTACCAGCCACAGCAAGACTCAGTTCACCTTTCAATCCTGCAAGACTTAACCCGGTATCGGGAAAAGTGAGTCCCCATAATGGCATTGATTATTCCATGCCCATGAACACGAAAATAGTCAGCGTCATCGACGGAAAAATCACCCGGGCCGAATACAACAGTACCATGGGATATTTTGTTGAAGTAACGGGAAAAGCCGGTGTTAAAACTCGCTATCTCCACCTCAATAAAATACTCGTTACTAAAGGGGCCAGAGTTACCCGGGGAGGTGCTATTGCGTTATCCGGTAACAGCGGACGTTCATCCGGTCCTCATTTACATTACGAGCTGGTCATCAATAACAATCCTGTTAATTCACTGGCGTTCCGGGCATCGGCACCCGCTGATAACAAACTCGAACAGCATGCCTTTGCGCATGCCAGAGACTACGAACGATACCTGGACTGATAACGGGACCGCGACGCGGCCCCGTTTGCCGGATTAATTTTTTTTATCGTTTTCACTTCCGTGATGTTGGTGATCCCCATGCCCTCCGTGGCCGTGGAAAAGATGCATTAGCGGGCAGACCAGCAATAACAGATATGGCCAGTAACCTGCCACATGTGACCAGTGTTCTCGCAGGAGGGCAAATGCCGCGATCGCGGCGACAGCAATAAGCGCATAGGTGGTACTTTTCATACTGGACTCCTTCTGTTCATAACAGACCCTTCACTCAGTGTTATTTCCCGAGCCTGACACTTTTCAGACGCAACGCATTCACAATGACGCTGACGGAAGAAAGAGCCATGGCCGCCGCCGCAATAACTGGCGACAGCAGTATTCCATACACAGGATAAAGCAGGCCTGCAGCCACCGGCACACCAAGTGCGTTGTAGATAAATGCAAAAAACAGATTCTGTCGGATATTTTTCATGGTGATCTCTGACAGATGACGGGCCCTGTTCAGTATCATCAGGTCGCCTTTGAGAAGGGTGACTCCGGCACTTTCAATTGCCACATCTGTACCCGTTCCCATGGCTATTCCCACGTCAGCCGCTGCCAGCGCCGGGGCATCATTCACACCGTCTCCGGCCATCGCAACCACATGGCCAGACGCTTTCAGTCGGGTTATCACTGCTTTTTTGCCATCCGGCAGAATCCCGGCTTCAACCTCATCTATTCCCAGTTTCCGTGCGACTGCTTCAGCGGTAAGCTGGTTATCCCCGGTGAGCATAACGATGCGGATCCCCGCCTGACGCAACGCTTTAAGTGCATCCGGCGTGGTTGCTTTCACGGGATCCGAAATAGCTATCAGGCCTGCAAGGTCCCCGTCCGTGGCCACATAGATAACGGTAGCGCCTTCCATCCGCAACGTATCCGCAACGGCCTTTTGATTATCAACAACGATACTGTTTTCCTGCATAACCAGTTCATTACCAATAACAATCCGTTGACCTTCGACATCGCCTGTGACACCTTTACCCGACGGCGCATCGAAATGAGTGACTGCGGGTATTGCGATCCCCTTTTCCTGTGCTGCTCTGACGACTGCCATACCCAGCGGATGCTGCGAGCCTTTTTCCACTGCGGCCGTTACACGCAAAAGAGAGGCTTCCCCACCCGGACTGAGACTGATAATTCCTGTCACCGTAGGCGAACCTTCCGTGAGCGTGCCTGTTTTGTCGACAACCAGCGTGTCCACTTTTTCAAGACGCTCAAGGGCTTCGGCATTTTTGATTAACACCCCGGCCTGGGCTCCTTTGCCCACCCCCACCATTATCGACATCGGCGTGGCCAGCCCCAGCGCGCAGGGACAGGCAATAATCAGGACCGACACAGCCGCAATCAGACCGTGCGCCATCCTGGGCTCGGGCCCCCAGACAGACCAGATCACGAAAGCAACAACCGCGATAAGTATCACCAGAGGAACAAACCAGCCTGAAACGCTGTCAGCCATTCTCTGGATGGGGGCTCGCGAACGCTGTGCATCAGCGACCATCTGAACAATTCGTGAGAGCATCGTTTCATCTCCGACTTTCTCTGCACGGATGATAAGACTACCTGTCTGATTAATCGTCCCCCCAATGACAGGGGCACCCTCCGTTTTGGTAACCGGCATAGACTCCCCGGTCACCATCGATTCATCAACGGTTGTTGTGCCTTCGACCACGATACCGTCGACCGGAATACTCTCCCCAGGTCTGATGCGGAGCTTATCGCCAGGCAGGACATCTTCCGCATTAATATCCGTTTCATGACCGTCATGGTCCAGCCGCCTGGCGGTTTTGGGGGCAAGGTTCAGAAGCGCAGTAATGGCACCTGAGGTTTGTTCCCGTGCCCGCAGCTCAAGAACCTGTCCCAGCAGTACAAGCACCGTAATTACTGCCGCGGCTTCAAAATAAACGGCCACCAGGCCATCCATGTTTCTGAACGATGCAGGAAACCAGGAGGGGAAGACAGTTGCAATGACGCTGTAAACCCAGGCTACGCCGGTCCCCATAGCAACAAGGGTAAACATATTCAGGGAACGGTTACGTAACGACATCCCGGCCCGGGCGAAAAATGGCCAGCCACACCACAACACGACAGGAGAGGCCAGAAGCAGCTGCAGCCATGTGTTGTACTGTGGCGATACTGTATTTCTCAAGGCGGGAAACAGATGAGATCCCATTTCGAGTATCAGAACCGGAAACGCCAGCAACAACCCCAGCCAGAAGCGTCTTGTCATGTCGCGAAGTTCATCACTCGGCCCCGTGGATGCCGTGGCTACGAGTGGTTCCAGTGCCATTCCACAGACAGGACAGCTTCCTGGACCACGACGGCGTATCTCCGGGTGCATCGGGCATGTCCACACACCTTCAGAAATATCGTTCTCCGCCTGGTGGTGAGGCTGTTTTATCTGATCAGGGATGACCTCGTGGTGATGGTGGTGATGG
>NZ_LNII01000016.1:0-74069 GCF_001463365.1 Enterobacter sp. 50793107
AGCGTCAAATGTGTATAAGAGCCAGGCTTAAGGCATTAAGAAGATTGGTCGACAAAATAATGCCGGTGTGAATTTGCTGCAGCGCTTCAATACGCGAATCCTTGGTCAGATTTTCAATCACAACTTCATCGTCAACCCGCAGACGACAGATAAGCTGATTAGTGGTGGCCAGCTTCATTAATTGTGGCAGCGAAAGTTCTTTCAGGTTATCAATTGTGCCTTCAGACAATCCAAGGCGAAAACCCGCCGCAAATTTATCCTGACGGATCAGCTGCTGCGCCAGCAGAAGATAGGACAGGTTAATATCGTGAATATTTTGCAGATACTCGTCAAAATTGGACACAGGCGAAAACTCCCAATGTTATTCAGCCAAAAGCTGGCATGTCAGTTAAGATAGATAACGTTTCCGAACTGATGCAGAGAGTCTTTTGGTATTGATATTCACTGAGGTAAGTCACTCTTCCTCAGTAAATGAGTCAATGCCAAAGGAGGCTGCATCTCAAAACTGGCAAAATCATAAACACTAAGTATTTTCCGAACAAGCGACAGAAATTTCCTCAAATCCACAAATTGATGTTAACTCGTTGATTTTATAAGTTAATAAAGCATTATTAAACGTTATTAAACCTTGATTTTAATGATTAACCCTGCAGAGAAACCAGTATTAACAATATAAATGTTAATATCCTGTAATTCACGTTAAGCTGATTCCATACGGCTTCTTAACCTTTTCACGGCCAGACTATGTAACTGACTCACGCGTGTTTCCGTAATCCCCAGCACCAGCCCAATTTCTTTCATATTCAAATCCTGCAGATAATAGAGCTGTAAAAGCACTTGTTCCCTTTCGGGTATATACTGAATATGCTCAGCGATCCGTTCTATCAAATTTTCTTTGATAGCGTCATTCAGTGGATTAAGCTGTTCATTCTCATCGCCGTTTGTCTCCCAGCTGTCGGCATAATTCTCCTGCAGCTCATCAACCGAGTACATCTGGCTGGCGTTATTTTCTGCCAGCATCTGCTGAAATTCCTGCAACGAGACGCCCATGCGTTCGGCGATTTCAGCTTCAGTAGCTTCGCCCCCTTTTTCCTGCTCGATTTGCTGAATAAGCGCGACAATTTCACGCGTATGGGTGCGTACCCGACGCGGAACCCAGTCACTTTCTCTCAGCTCATCTAATAATGCCCATTTCACCCGCTGGGCGATCCACGCCGTAAGCGTTACCCCTTTTTTCGGGTCAAAACTCTCGACTGCACTTAAAAAACCGATTGAGCCCGCCTGAATTAAATCATCCAGCTCGACGCTGGCAGGAAGTCGCTTATGTAAACGCAATGCTTCCTGCCGCACCAGATAGTGATATTTAGACCAGACTACCGATTTATTTTCCAGCCCTTCGGCCGTGTAAATACCATCCACGATTGCATTCCACCTGCTATTCTCTTTAAGAATTATCCGGTGAAATGGCGCATTCAAATAGTGCGATAAGCCTTTATAAAAATGCGCATTCTGATACTTCGTTTGTATTAACAGGCTATTTTATAAAATAGCATTATTAATGGCGGTATTTAATAAGATTAAAAGGTTTCCCACTGGGCCAGGTCAGGCTCTTTTTGACGCTGCGGTTTATTCACTTCCACAGGCACCTTCGCCATCGCGCTCTCATGGTTCAACCTGAATTGCGCTACCAGTTTCTCCAGCGCATCGGACTGCGCTTCCAGTTCGCCCGCCGCCATTGCCGCCTCTTCAACCATCGCCGCATTCTGCTGGGTCACCAGATCCATTTCGTTGACCGCCTGGGAAATCTGATTAATGCCCGCGCTCTGCTCGTCAGACGCCGAGGTGATTTCGCCCATGATCTGCGTTACCTGCGCAACAGAGATCACAATCTCCTGCATCACCGTGCTGGCCTGCCCCACCTGACGTGAACCGACATCGATATTGTTCACGCTGGTATTGATCAACTGGTTGATCTCTTTGGCCGCATCGGCGCTGCGTTTTGCCAGGTTACGCACTTCCTCTGCCACCACCGCAAAACCACGCCCCTGCTCACCTGCTCGTGCCGCTTCCACCGCTGCGTTCAGGGCCAGAATGTTGGTCTGGTTGGCAATGCTGTCGATCACGCCGTTAATGTCGGCAATCTGGCGCGAGCTGGTGGTGATCTGCGCCATGATCTGCTCCAGGCTCTGCATCACTTCCCCGCCGTTATGGGCATTGTGGCTGGCGCTTTCCGCCAGCTCACGCGCCGCGTGGGCGTTGTCGGCGTTCTGACGTACGGTGGTTTTGATCTGTTCCATGCTGGCCGCCGTCTCCTGCAGCGCCGCCGCCTGCTCTTCCGTACGGGAAGAGAGATCGTTATTGCCGTGGGCAATTTCCTGGGCGTTGGTGTGAATACGCTGCACGCTGTCACGGATGCCGAGGATCGTACTGGTCAGGGAAGTACGCATGGTCTCCAGCTCGGTCAACATGTGGCCAATTTCATTCTGGCTGCCAGCGTCAATGGGCTGACTCAGATCGCCCGCCGCCACGCGACGCAGCATTTCAACCGTGGTCTCCATACGACGCACCAGGGTATGACGCAACCAGTAACGCACGGCAAGCAGCAACCCGACGGCCAGAATGAGTACGACAATCCCCACGCCCAGCATAATCTGGTAGCCGCGCTCGGAAGCATGAATATAGCTTTCGCTCATGCGGGCGCTGGCATCGGTATACTGATCGACCTTATTACGCAGCGCGGTGCGCAGCTCCATATCATGTTCCAGCGACCCGGAATACCCTGCCGGGTTATGCAGGTAGCCCAGCTTAATTTCGGCAACCTTGTACACTTCGTTGAAAGCCGCATTGACCTCAGCCGCCAGACGACTCTCCTCCGGGGTGTTAAACGGCGAGGCCATAAACGCATCCATATTACGACGCGCAAGTTTCACCACATTCACCGTATGTTTGGCAACATTCTCAGAAACCGGGTTACCCAGCGCTGCCTGCAGCATCAGGCCGTTGGTATTGGCCATTACCGCGCTGATGTTATAGGCGGCATCGCGCATCTGATCGTTATTTTCAGAGGCCACGACAATACGTTTGAAATTGGTATTATTTGAGACTGTGTCATAGACAGAATAGGCGGTTACGCCGAACAGCATCACCGCAAACAGGCCAATAATAAGGCTGATTGCGCTATAAATTTTGAGTTTCGTTAACATAGATTTTCACCGGCCGCAGACGGCCGGTGCCTGTGGGAGTCAATTAAACGGTCAACTGGGGGACATATTAAAGAGGTTCATCGACTGCATTTTTTTGTAGACGAACATCGACGCATTAAAAGCCAGCTCCGACATCTGAGATTCAGAGACCAATGTCACCAGCTTGCTGGTATCGGAGCCGATAGCGTTTTGCACTTTTACAATGGTGTCGTTGATCAGCACGTCTCCGGAGAGATCCAACGCATCAAGCTGCTGCAGGTTGGTGCCCAGCTCGGCCTGGGCTTTACCCAGACGGTTGATGCCTTCATCAACCTCAACCATGGCTGCGCTGAGCGCGGCTTCCAGGTTAGCGTCATAATCAGCGTCTCCAGGATCCGCGGTTAATGCCGCCACGGCGTCTTCCAGCACCGTGAAAATATCACCAAAAATGTCCCTACCCAGATGGCTGACCTGCATCCCGGTACCGTCTGCCACCGTTAGCCTGCGAACATGGTCAGCATTCGTACTGCCCTGATAAACGCCATCTTCATCAAACGCAGGCGTATCGGTTTTAAAACCCGAAAAAATATAGTTCCCGCTGGCGTCGCGGTTATTGGCCAAATCCATCAGATTGGCGCGGATGCCTTTGATCTCCTCCCCCAGCGCCCGACGATCCTCCGGCGAGTAAGAACCCGTTTTCGCCGCAACAATTTTTTCCTTCAGGGTGGTGGTTAATAAATTCCCCACGCCGTTGAGAATATTGTCCTGGTACTCCAGCGCGCCGCGGGCGCGGGAACGCACGTTGCTATACATCTCCAGCTTCGCCAGCGCGTCCTGGTGCTTCACCGCATCGGTTGCCGCCGCCGGGTCATCCGACGCTTTCAGCAGCGTCTTGCCCGCCGACATCCGCAGATAGACGTCGTTGCTCTGGCTCATGCGCTTCGTCATGGTCTCCGCGCTATTTTTATACATATACAGCGTACTTAATCGCATCATCGGTTCCTTATCGGATTGACAGCAGGGCGTCGAACATATCGGTCGCGGTTTTCAGCAGCTGCGCGTTGGCGTTGTAATACTGCTTAAACATATCCAGGTTGATGTACTCTTCGTCCATATTGACGCCGGAGAGGGCCTGTTTGGTGTCGTACTTGGTCCTGAGGTCGGTTTCGGCGCTGACCAGCGCGGATTTCACGCCGCGCGCGCGGTCACCGATGGTGCCCACCAGGCTGGCGTAGGCTTCGGTCAGCGTGTTGTCACCGATGAGCTTCTGATCCTGGATTTTCAGCATCTCTTCCAGGTTAGTGTTGTCGCCAGGGCCGCCGTCTTTATCCCCCGCTGCTGCAAACTCCTGCGCGCTGCCTAAGCTGCGGACCATCCCTTCAGCGGCACCCGCTATGGGGTTAAGGGTAAAGCTGTCGCCATCGTCAAAGCCGCCCCCCGAAACATCGATCTCAATCCCGTCAAAGGTCAGGTTATCGCCAACGAGGGTGGCCGGTACGGTGCGTCCATCTTCACCCGTGACCGTCCATCCCCCTGCGCCATCACTGGTGACGGTGTAGTTTTCCGATTTCACATCTGTATAGTTGGTAACGTTAATCGCCCCCAGCTTGCCGGTCCCGGTGTTCTTCGCATTGGCGTAAGCTTTAATATCCGCCAGGGAGAACAGGTCACCGCCTTTATCGCCATCAGGCGTATAACCTTCCGCATGCTGCTCGTTCATACGGTTCGCCATCGTAAAGGCGATCTGATCCAGCTCCTGACGGGCAATGGTCAGGTCTTCATTACGGAACTTGAACAGCCCGCCCAGGCGGCCTTTGGTGATACTGCTTTCATCCAGCGGCGAGGCGTTCTCGTTCGCATCCACGTAGGAGACGATGGTTTTGTTCGGATCGGCATCCGACGGCGAGGTTTGCAGTTTATACGCGCGATCCCCGGAGACCAGTGGACGTCCGTCGGACAGAAGCACGTCAACCCGGCCCGTGGTTTTGTCTTCCGTAACGGTGATGCCAATATGCTCGCTCATCTTTTCCAGCAGCGCATCGCGCTGGTCGAGCAGATCCGCCGGCGGGGCGCCATTCCCCTGGGCGCGCTCCAGCTGTTTATTGACCTCTGCCAGCTGCTGGGTATAGCTGTTGATGTCTTTGGCGCTCTGCTCAATCTGCGTATTGGTGCTCTTCTCAAGCGCGGTCAGGCGTTTGGCGCTGGCGTTGAAACGGTTCGCCAGCGTACCGAGGGCGTTAAATACCGCCGCGCGCGCCGGGCCGTCCGCCGCATCGCCGCTCAGCGTCGCCATGGCCTTGAACATATCGTTCAGCGAGACCGAGACGTTATCGGATTCGTCGGCCAGCATGTTGTCGATATCGCTCAGCTGTTCCATCCGCCCATTGAGAGAGGCGTAATGCGACAGCGAGCCGCGCAGCTCATTGTTGGCAAAGGCGTCATAGGCGCGCTCTACGCCACCGGCGCGCGCGCCGTAGCCGAAAAAGCCCTGCCCGGTAGTCATACCGCCCAGTTCGCCAATGATCAGGCTGCGGCGGCTGTAGGTGCCGGACATGCCGTTGGTCAGGTTATCGCCCGTCACGCGCAGTGCCGCCTGCGCAACGCTCAGGCCGCCTCTCGCCAGGTTAAATAAGTTATTCATAAGATCCGGATATTCCCTGTTTGCAGGCCCGGCGTTCGCATCCGGGCCAGAAGTTCATGGCTCTTTTTATTTCATCGGTGATTCAAAAATTCTCTAAAAAATTTTGTCGATATCGTTTTTGTAAGCGTTCACGCCCTGCTGAATATCGCCTTTCACTTTCTGAATAATGGTGATGAGCTTTTTGGCGTAGGCCGGGTCGGTCGCATAGCCGCCCGCCTGTAGTGCCTTCGCCCCCTGCTCCGGTGAACCGGACTGCACCACGCCGCGATAGCGCGGATTGTTGGTCAGCAGCTTTGCGTAATCCGCGAGCGCGTGTTCGTACGAGTCGTAAACGCGGAACGCCGCTTTCACCTTCTGCTTTACGCCGTTGATGTATTCGGTGGTGGTGATTTCGGTGGTTTTGCCGCGCCAGTCGCCGGTGGCCTTGATGCCAAAGAGGTTGTGGCTCGGGCGGCCGTCTGCGGCCGGGATTTCGCGTTTCCCCCAGCCGGACTCCAGCGCCGCCTGGGCGAGGATCAGATGCGGATGCAGCCCGCTCTGCTGCGCGGCCGCCTGGGCCGGGCGCAGCAGCCGGGCAATAAACGGATGCGCCCCTTCCGCCGGTTTGGCGAACGACACGGGCGCAGGCAGGCGCAGTGGGCCGGTGGCGGGAGCCGAAGAAAGGCCCGGGCGCAGGAAATCACGTCCTGGTACGCTCATCACGGGTTCATCAGCCTCCCCGCCCAACTGGCGGACGATAAGATCGGCAAAGCCGAGCTGACCACTCCCGGCAATGTTTTGTGCGACCTGCTGATCGTGCATCGCGGTGTACATCTCTGAAGACTGGCTGCTCAGCAGATCGCTCTTAAAGGTGGCATCGCGCATGCTCTTCATCATCATCTGCACGAAAATCCCCTCCATTTGCTTTGCCGCCGCCTTCAGCGCGCCGGGCGACTGCCGCCCGGCCTCCCGTTTCAGCGTATCCAGCGAACGAATGTCAAACGCCGGCTGGTCGAATTTATCGAAGGCGTTCATCAGTTCACCTCCAGCTTCGCTCGCAGACAGCCAGCGTTTTTCATCGCCTGCAGGACCGACATCAGCTCGTTTGGCGTGGCGCCCAGGCTGTTGAGGGCGCGGATCACCGCGTTCAGATCGGTGCTGCTACGCACGTGCTGCAGCGAGCCGCCGCTGTCGCGCACCGAGATATCGGTCTGCGGCACCACTACCGTTTCGCCGCCGCCAAACGGCGTATCCGGCTGGCTGATGATGTTGTTCTGCATCACCTCCACCGTCAGCGAGCCGTGCGCCACCGCGCAGGCGTCGAGCGAGACGTGCCGGTTCATCACCACCGAGCCGGTGCGTGAGTTCACAATCACCTTCGCGTCCTGCACGTTCACCCGTAGCGGAATGTCCTGAATGTCGGCCAGAAAACGTACGCGGGACGGACCGTCCGGCGGTGCGAACAGGCGCACGGTGCGGGCATCTTCCGGCAATGCTGCCCCGCCGCTGTAGCGCTGGTTAATGGCGTCGCTGATCTGCTGCGCCAGCGAGAAATCGGTCTCGTTCAATTGCAGGCGCACAATGCTCTGGGTGGCAAAATCGTTCGGCACTTCCCGCTCCACGGTCGCCCCGCCGCTGATACGCCCGCCGTTAAGCTGGTTCACCTGCACGCGGCTGCCGCCCGCCTGCGCCCCCGCGCCGGAGATCAAAATGTTGCCCTGGGCGATGGCGTAGATCTGGTTATCGGCCCCTTTCAGCGGGGTCATCAGCAGCGTGCCACCGCGCAGGCTTTTAGCGTTGCCCACCGAGGAGACCACGATGTCCAGCTTGTCGCCGGGGCGGGCAAACGGCGGCAGCTCGGCGGTGACCATCACCGCCGCGATGTTTTTCAGCTGCATATTGGTGCCCGGCGGGACGGTGATCCCCAGCTGCGAGAGCATGTTGTTCAGGCTTTGGCCGGTGAACGGGGCCTGCATGGTCTGGTCGCCGGTCCCGTCAAGGCCGACAATCAGGCCGTAGCCCATCAGGGAGTTGGAACGCACACCCTGCACCGTCGCCAGATCGCGGATACGTTCCGCGTGGACCACTTTGGGTACCGCCAGCGTCATGCCGTAGAGCAGGATGCTGAGAAAAAACAGGATAGATTCTTTTTTCATGGTCATATCAGAAAGGAGAGAGGTTCAGGAACAGGCGTTGCAGCCAGCCCATGTTCTGCGCTTCGTTGATGTAGCCGTTGCCGACGTACTCGATGCGCGCGTCCGCCACCTGGGTGGACGGCACGGTGTTGCTGCCGCTGATGGTGCGCGGGTTCACCACGCCGGAGAAGCGGATAAATTCGGTGCCCTGGTTGATGGCGATCTGCTTCTCGCCCACCACGCCGAGGTTGCCGTTGGGCAGCAGCTCTTTCACGGTGACGGTGATGGTGCCGGTAAAGGTATTGCGCGCCGCCGCGCCGCCCTTACCGGCGAAATCGTTTTTACCTTCGGCTTCAAAATCCGCTTTGCCATCACCCAGCCAGCTGTTGAGTTTCGAGGGCACCGCGATCAGCCCCATACCGGCCGATCCATTACGGTTGGCACTGGCGGAGGAACTTTTGCTGGCGCTCACGTTCTCCTGCAGCAGGATCGTCAGCGTATCGCCCACGTTACGCGGGCGGCGGTCTTCGAACATCGGCTGATAGCCGTAGTTCATCCCCTGCCCTGCCTGAAACAGTGAACCGCCGGTCGCTGCCGGTGCCATCGGTAATGGTGTTGCCGTGGTAGGACCCTCGACGAGGGGCTTTTGCATAATGTGCGCGCAGCCACTGAGCAGCAGTGTGCTTGCCAGCAGCGCGGCCGCCGGAATGTGCATAGACAATATTTTCATTTCAGTGTCGATAAAATGTCTGGCCGCGTAAGCGGCCAGAGAGAGGATTACAGCTGGGAAAGACGCTGCAGCATCTGGTCAGATGCCGAAACCGCCTTGCTGTTGATTTCATAGGCGCGCTGAACCTGAATCATGGTCACCAGCTCTTCCGCCACGTTGACGTTGGAGCCTTCCACATACTTCTGTTTCAGCGTACCCGCACTTTCCATACCCGGATTCAGCTCATTCGGTGCACCAGAGGACTGTGTTTCTTTGTAGAGGTTGCCGCCGATGCTCTCCAGCCCGGAGTTGTTCACAAAGGTGGTGACCGTAAGCTGACCAATTTGCTGCTCTTCCGCCTGGCCTGGCACCTTGACGCTGACAATGCCATCGCTGCCAATGGTCAGGCTCGTGGCATCAGCAGGGATAACAATCCCCGGCTGAATGGGGTAACCTTCCGCGGTGACCAGCTGTCCATCAGCATTTTTGCCTAACTTACCGTCACGGGTATACGCCGTGCTGCCGTCCGGCATCTGCACCTGGAAAAAGCCTTCCCCTTCTATGGCTACGTCGTATTCATCACCGGTCATGTTCGGCACACCCTGAGTATGAATGCGCTGGGTAGAGACCGGACGGACGCCGGTACCCAGCTGCAGGCCGCTCGGCAGGGTGTTCTGCTCGGTCGCCTGCGCGCCAGGCTGGCGCATGTTCTGATAGAGCAGATCCTGAAACACGGCGCGCTGACGCTTAAAGCCGTTGGTGTTGACGTTCGCCAGGTTATTGGAGATGACGTCCATATTGAGCTGCTGTGCTTCCAGCCCGGTTTTTGCGATCCATAAAGAACGAATCATAGTGACTCCTTGCGCGGCCTTAGCTCACGCTTAATAGCTGGTTGGCCTTCTGGGCATTTTCGTCGGCGGTGCGGATCACCTTCATATTCATGTCGAAGCCGCGGGAGTTGGCGATCATCTGCGTCATGGCCTGCACCGGGCTGACGTTGCTGCCCTCGATGGCCTCCGGCGTCAGACGCAGGGTTTCGTCCTGCGCCAGCCTCTCGCCGTCCACGGTGCGGAACAGTCCGTCATCGCCGTGAACCATGCTGTTCATCTCCGCGTTGACCAGCTTGAGGCGACCAACCGGCACCAGCATCGTCGGGTCATCGCCCATGCCGAGCGCCGACACGGTGCCATCGCTGCCGATGGTGACGTGAGACTGCGGCGGTACTTCGAGCGGCCCGCCGTCGCCCATCAGCGGACGGCCGTTGACGCTGAGCGCCCCGTCCTGATCCACGTCAATTGCGCCGTTACGGGTGTAGCCTTCGCTGCCGTCGTCCAGCGCCACTGCCAGCCAGCCGTCCTGCGGCAATGCCACATCCAGGCTGCGCCCGGTATGGGTAATCGGCCCCATGGTGGTGTCGTGAAACGGGGTGGACTCCGCCACCAGCGCGCGGGTGCGCAGGGTTTCCCCTTCAATGGGTACCGAGCGGAAGGCCGCCAGTTGGGCGCGAAAGCCTGTGGTGGAGCTGTTCGCCAGATTGTTTGAGGTGACCGCCTGGCGATTAAGCGCCGCGTTGGCGGCACTCATGGCGGTATAAATAGCGCGATCCATCACTCAGCCTTAACGCAGGTTAACCAGCGTCTGCAGCACTTCAGACTGGGTTTTGATGGTTTGTGAGTTGGACTGGTAGTTGCGCTGGTAGACGATCATGTTGACCATCTCGTCGCCCAGGTTGACGTTGGAGCCTTCAAGCATGCCACCGGTAATATCGCCGAAACTGCCGGAGCCAGACGTCCCCAGGAACGGCTGACCGGACTGGGATGTTTCTGCCCACAGGTTATTGCCTTGCTGAGCAAGCCCACCCATGTTTGCAAAATCGGCAAGCACCACCTGCGCTACGGTCTGACGTTTGCTGTTACTGTAGATGGCGATCACTTCACCCGTATCGCTCACTTCATAGGCATTGAATTTACCCGGCGCCTGACCGTCAATTTCACCTGGCATGATTTGAGAGTCGCTTGAAAACTGCGTAAGCGCGCCTAAATCCAGCGTCAGAGACAGTGCAGCAGCCCCGTTATGGGCGTCCCCTTTAATAACGCCAGTGGCAGGATTTTTGAGCTTACCGAATTCATCAAATTCCAACGCAATTTCGGTAAATTTCGTCTCATCCCCCCCTTCCGGCGCAGTTGAGTCCTGGGCGAAAGCCTTCCATTTACCATCACCATCATTAACAAAGAACACCTTAATCGCATGCCGGTTACCGAGGCTGTCGAAGGTTTCCACTTCGCTAACGTAGTTGTACGTTTCTGGCTTGGTCGCGTCGAATTTTGTCGAATCCAGTTTTTCTGAGCCAGACTTCAGGTTGCCTGTTAACGACCCCGCCGTCGATGCTGCTGGCGGCATATCGTCCTTTGGAATGCGAATCGGCCCCACCTGTGCACCTGGGTTAATCACCCCATCTGTCGCCTGGTATCCGGTTAAAAACAGATTATTGGTTTTATTGACGATGTAGCCGTTTTCATCCGTGTCAAACTGACCGTTTCGCCCGTAGAAAACGCTTCCCGCCTGATCGACCATGCGGAAAAAGCCCTTACCATTGATCATCATATCCAGCGCAGAACTGCCTGCCGCTGGCCCACCCTGAGCAAAGTTCTGACTTACACCCGCAACCTGCACCCCCATCCCGGTTGAACCGGCAAAGATATCGGCAAAGGAAACGGAGCCTGCTTTAAACCCCACGGTCTGGGAGTTGGCGATGTTGTTACCCACCACGTCCAGCGCTTTTGCAGCGGCACTCAGGCCGCTAAGACCTTGTGAAAAACCCATAATTTATTTCCAGATTATTTTTGAATGACAAAGACTTTGTTCATGCCAATCGGATCGTTATTCAGAAGATGCAGAATCGGCCCGCTCGGATCCATCGTGACGCCCTGAACCTGATCCTGAACCAGCCCAATCACTTCCGGGTTTTCACCCTCTGGATTGCTGGCCTCAAAGGAGAGGGTGTATTCCCTGTCACGCGGCGGTCCCGGCTCCGGCTTGAAGTTTTCCAGGTCGTCGAGGTTGAAGGTATTCATCCCCTGCTTCACGTTCTTCAGCTCTGCGGTATACGCCTTGTCGCCGTCGTGCAGCGTGACGGTGACCGTTTCTGCATCGGCCGTCAGCGCGAAGTGGAAGTCGTCCGAATTGCCCGGGATCTCCACGCCCTCCTGCATGATGCCGATCCCCGGTTCGCCAAAGGAAACTTTGGCCTCCCCTTCTATCAGCACGCTACGCCCCACCCAGGCGGAGGCGCTCATACTGCCGAGCTGAACCATCATCGCCTGAACCCCCGCCACCGAGCTGTTGAGCTTCTCAACCCCCGCAGCCATGTTGAACTGCGCCAGCTGCGAGGTGAGCTGGTTGTTATCCATCGGATTGGTGGGATCCTGGTTTTTCATCTGCGCGACCAGCAGGGTCATAAACTGGTTCGACAGATCCGCCGCGCTGTTGCCGGTACCGGTGCCACCTGCGCCGCTGTTGTTGTTAATCGAAGAAACCGCCATATGCGTCCTTACTGACCAAGCGTTAATGTTTTCAGCATCAGGCTTTTGGCGGAGTTCATCACTTCCACGTTGGCCTGGTAGCTGCGGGAGGCTGAAATGGTATTCACCATCTCGTTCATGACGTTGACGTTGGGCATGCGCACATAGCCCTGTTCATCCGCCAGCGGATTGCCCGGCTCATAGACCAGGCGGTCCGGCGCGCTGCTCTCCACCACGTCGCTAACCTGCACGCCACCAATCTCCTGGCCGGCAGACGCGTCAATGGAAAACACCACCTGACGCGCGCGGTACGGCTGCCCGTCCGGGCCCGCCACGCTGTCGGCGTTGGCCATATTGCTGGCGCTGACGTTAAGGCGGCGAGACTGGGCGGCCATCGCCGAGCCCGAAATATCAAATACGCTAAAGAGCGACATCGTTGATTACCCCTGACTGAGCACAGTCATCATTTTTTTAATATCCGCGCCAAGGAACGTCAGTCCCGACTGATATTTCACGGCGTTATCCGCAAAATTGACGCGCTCACGGTCCATATCCACGGTATTGCCGTCGGCACTCGGTTGATCCGGTACGCGATAGAGCAACTGACTGTCGTCAAACGGCCTCGCTTTACCTTCAATATGCTTATTTGACGTTAATGACAGTGACACGGGTGATTTCGCCATGGCGTTATTTTCCATGGCGGCTTTTAGCTGCTGAGTAAAATCAATATCTCGCGCCTTGTAGCCCGGCGTATCAGCATTCGCAATATTTGAAGCCAATATATCCTGACGGCGCGACAGCAAACCTAACGCCTGCTGTTGAAAGCGAAAGGCGTCATCAAGTTTATTCATGACAACAGGACTCCTGTCTCGCATTATTTAAACTGCGATAGTGTAGTCAGCGCGGGTGAAATATCACACTGCAAAGACCCGACAGAAATAAGCCTATTTAGAGAAATAGAAATAATGGATGGCGCGTTAAAACGTTGAAGAAATTAAATGGCGGCAAAAGTGTCATTATTTAAGGGAATAAAACACAGGTTTCTGCGTATATAATTTCGCCACGTTTTATATATTAAGGCAATAAGATGACGCTCCGATTATTCAGCACGGCGATGGCCGTCTTGCTCTGTTCTGCCTCCGCTGCAGCCAGCGTGCCATCTGACCAGACGGCGAAGCAACGTCTGATGCTCAAACTGGACGCCCTGATCAAACAGCCCGAGAACGGCAGCGAGATCGTGCGCACCGCGACCCTTCTCGCCACCCCGGCACAGCTGGCCGCCGTGTGCGAGAACCCCACGCTGAGTCTGGTGGGGCGCGACAGCCGTCTTACCGGCAAACGTACCGTGCTCGCGCAGTGCGGCGCGCGCCGCCATTTCCTGCCGGTACGCATCAGCGCGCAGGGTACCTGGTGGGTGGCCAGCCAAAGCCTGCCCGGCGGGGCGATTGTGCAGCGCAGCGATATCGAACCGGTCACCGGCAACCTTGACCACCAGCCAGGCGGTTTAATCTTTAATGCCGACGAGATTATCGGCCAGCGCCTGACCCGCGCCGTCGATGCCGGTAAACCGTTGTTAGAAAACCAGCTGCGTCAGCAGTGGCGACTGCGGGCCGGGCAGACGGTGGACCTGGTCACCACTGGCGCAGGCTTTCGTATTCGCAGCCAGGGCAAAGCGTTGAATAACGCGGCGGTGGATGATGTGCTGAAGGTGAAAACCGTGGGCGGGCGCACCGTAAGCGGGAAAGTGGGGGCTGACGGTCAGGTGATGATTATTTCCCAACAATAAATTTTAGGTTTTCTGTGAATCACCGATGAAAGCAGTATTGAGTAGATAAATTGATTTGCGAGGACACCCATGAGCATTAACAGCAGCCAGACCACCGCGCCGATTGCGAAAATCGCCCCAACGCAGGAACTGCGCGCCCGTACGCAGTCTCAGGAACATGACGCTGCGGCAAAACACCCGGAAAAGCGCGACAAAACCAACGTCACCCTGAGTGAATTGACCAAAAAGATCCAGACCGACGACAGCCGCGACGTGGATTACGCGCGGGTCGCCGAACTGCGCGACGCGCTGGCAGCAGGTACCCTGCGCATTGAGCCTGAGAAAATTGCTCAGGCCATGGTGCAGGACATGTTTCAGTTTTAACCGTTTACAGGCCCCTTATGGACAAGCTTTACCCGATACTCGCGCAGATGAAAACGTCTCTGGATGAACTGGAGGCGATCATGATTGAAGAGGTGAATCAGCTCAACCGCACGCAGATCAACCCGGTGTCGCTGCAGGTGCTGGCGGATAACAAAAACCAGCTGCTGACGACGCTCCAGTATTACGACGACATGCGCCGCCAGCAGGAGCAGAGCTGTGGCACAGAAGCCCCCTACCCGGGACTCGGTAAGCTGTTTGCCAGCTGGCAGCAGGTGCATGAGAAGGTGCGCAGCACCAAGGCGCTGAATCAAAAAGTGGAATCACTGCTGCAAAGTCATATGAAGAAAAATCAGCATATCCGCAAGGCTATCGACCATGTGGGTCATGCAAACGCGCTCTATGGCCCGGCGGGAGAATCCAGCCAGCTGCCTTCTGGCCGCAAGTACAACATCAGTATCTGATCGTTCCTGTCTGCGTTGTCCTCTTTTGCCCGCCTCTGGTGGGCTTTTTTTTTTGCACGGGCCTGCGGGTTTCATCGTTGAGTAGGCCGGGTAAGCGCAGCGCCACCCGGCAATCAGGGAGGGAACTAAACAGCCGTGTAGGCTTTATTCATCGTGCGGGATTTACGCATGGCGGAGAGTTCGGTGCTGATGGTGGTCAGACGGCCCTGAATAGCCTGCGTTAACAGGGCGTCGTGCTCCAGAAGCGTCGCCAGTTGAGCGCTGACGGGCGCTTTGTTGTGCTGTGCCAGCTGGGTTAAATCGATATCACACAGCGTTCTCATTCCCATGGTGTACGCCACGGACTCGTCAAGAAACAGATCCCATTCGCCAGCCTCAGCCTGCTGGCGCAGCGTCGCATTGCTGATAAGCAGTTCTTCAATCAGCGCGATGATGTCCTTATCCATGTTTCACCTGCTTTTGCTGTGGCGCAATGGCCTGCCAGGTTTCCGCCATGCCGGTCATCAGGGCGATGAGGTGCGGCAGCTTTTCGCCGGATTTGTTGAGATTCGCCTCCAGCAGCGTGCGCGAAATATACTCGTACAGACTCTCCAGCTCTTCGGCGATTTTCCCGCCCTTCTCGTGGTCCAGCCCGGCGCGCAGGCCGTTGTCGATAATATTGATGGCACGGGAAATCATCTCACCGCGACGGGCAATGTTCCCGGACTGGAAGTAGATTTCTGCGCGCTTCATGGCGTTGATCGCCCCGTCGTAGAGCAGAGCGATCAGCTGGTGCGGCGTGGCGCCGGTGATCTGGCTGTCGAGTGAGACAGCGGTGTAGGCACTGTTGCCCGTTTTGGTGTACATCGTCAAATCCTGCCGGGCAGCGGCCTGCCCGGATTGTTAATAGTTAAATTAACCCTGCCAGCGACTGCTGCAGCCGGGTGCTCATGCTGTTCATATCACTCATTGCTTTATCGAGGCGCTGATATTCTTTTTCGCTGCGCAGCATGGCTTCATCGATACGTCTCTGCACTACCGTGATCTGTTTACCAACGCGCTTTTCCTGATCGCGAAGGGACTGCAGCGTGGTTTCGATCGCGCCCTCTTTCTTATCAATGGAGTCTTTATCGCCAAGATAAGTATTGAAGATGCCTTCCATGCGATCCTTAATCCCCTCCTTTCCCCCTTTGCCGAGGAACAGCGCCTCGACCTCTTTCGGATTGTCCTTCAGGGCGGCATCGAGCTTTTTGCTGTCGATGGTCAGGGTGCCAAGCGTGCCGCTACGATCCTCACCGGTTTTGCCGTCGAAGGTGACGGTGATCCCAAGACGCCCAAGGGAAGTGATCACATCCCCGGCATCACTGTACTCACCGCCGACGGTGGCCTTCAGCTGGCTGGTCAGACGGCGCAGGGAGCCGTCGCTGAACAGCGCGCCGTTGTCGGCATCAGGCAGTGGGATTTCGCCCTCTGCGAGCTTGTCGCGATCGGGCGCCGTGTATTTGGTGGCGCTGGCGACGGTGCTGAGGTAGCTGTTGTAGTTCTTCACGAACTCCTCAATCAGTGATTTCACCTTCGAGGTGTCTTCGGTGATGGTAAGGGATTCGGTTTTGAAGGGGTGTGGAGCTAATGGGTCGGCATCAGGGTCTTTCTCCGACACTTCACGCAGTTCAAGGGTTACGCCGGTTATCAAATCTTTTATGGTATTCGAGCTGCGCTCAACCATATCGCCGTTGAGCCAGACAATGGCATTTTGAGGTTTAGTGACGTCATTAGCCCCCTCAAGCGCCTTTTCGACTTCGGTATCCCCCGTGACCTTTATCGTCATCTCACCGTCTGTACCGGTTTTTTTTGAGGTCAGGACGAGTTTGTGCTCCCCCTCTTTAACGGTGACCACTTCAGCCGCAACGTCGCCCTTCTGCGCATTGATTTTTTTAGCAATATCATCGAGGGACGTTTCGTCTGGCTTGAGTTCCACCACCAGCGGTTTGTCACTGCCTTTCATCTCGATGGTGACCGTCGCGGCGCTCTTACCAATATCCTTATCTCGTGAATCTCGCGTCACCCCAAACTGATGCGCTTTCGCCAGCTGCTCCACGGCCATGGAGTAGCTGTTGGGAATGGCCCCTTTACCCGCCGTGGCCTTAAAGGTTTTGTTATCGCTGACGCTGACGCCGTTAAAGCCCTCATCTTCCAGCTTGCCAAGATTATCCTTCAGGGTGCTCAGCGCGCTGGAAATAGAGCCCCACGCGGAGATTTGTCCGTTATAGGTTTTCTGTTTTTGCAGATAGGGGTTCAGCTTGACTGAACTGGCCTCACGCTCCTTTGCCAGCAGTTCTTCAAACGGCAGGCCCGAGCCCATGCCTAAAAAATTGGTTGTTACCATAATAAAGTCTCCTGTTGTAAAGGGATGTCCTGTTACTTTTCTATCGGGAAATAAAGAAGGAAGTTTAATTTTTCATATATGCGTGAACAACGCGCAGGCGTGCGGATAACAGAGATGCGCGTTTATTGGTTAATTGCTTTTGACTATCCCGATAATTAATGTCAACTCTGTCGCCATTTCCGGTAATGACAAAAAAATCGAAAAAATAATTCAGTCATTTTAATTTCCCCCGATGAATTCAGTATGCGAAGCAATTAACGCATATCTCATATTTCGTTATTACTTAGAAGGATATAACAATGGCACAGGTCATTAATACCAACGCGCTGAGCCTGATGGCTCAGAATAACCTGAACAAATCCCAGACTCAGCTGGGTACGGCAATTCAGCGTCTCTCTTCTGGTATGCGTATTAACAGCGCCAAAGACGATGCGGCAGGTCTGGCAATTTCTAACCGCTTCACCTCTTCTATCCGCGGTATGACCCAGGCGGCACGTAACGCCAACGACGGTATCTCCCTGGCACAGACCACCGAAGGCGCGCTGGAAGAAGTGACCGAAAACATGCAGCGTATCCGCGAGCTGACCGTACAGGCGAAAAACGGCACCAACTCCGCCAGCGACCTGGACTCTATCAAGAAAGAGATCACCACCCGTCTGGAAGAGATTGGCCGCGTAGCGGAAACCACCAACTTCAACGGCGTGAAGGTCTTTGACGGTTCTAAAGAGAAAATCACTATTCAGATCGGCGATAAAGACGAAGACACCATTGATATCAAGCTGAGCAAGCTGGACATGGAAACCCTGGGTCTGGATAAATTTATGGATGATTTCGCGGATATCGGGATTACTCTGAATGGTGCAGGTACGCTGGAAAGCCAGTTTGAAGGCATAGCAAATGAACTCACTAACGGTGATATTGATGTTGGGCAAGCTCAAGACTGGGTACTTGACGCTGGACAAAGGGATGTACTGAAAACCGCACTGGGGGCAGCTGATGCAGGTGACGTTAAGGTATTAAGCTATGATGATAATGGTACTACACGCCTTTTCGCATATGATGACAAGAAAGATAAAATGCTTGAGATTACCGACCCCAAATGGGAGGCAATTGGTGGTGGCAATGACAAGTTAAAACTGGGAACGAATCCAGCTACTTCTGAAATCACCGACGCAGCCGATAAAGACATGCTGCTGAATGGACCGAGCAAACTGACTTCGCCGACACTGGTGAAGGAAGGCGACACGGTTAGTGCTGGTGGCGGCAATCCAGCGATGACTAACGAAAAGCTGAAAGCTATCTCGCAGGCTGCATTCGGTAGTGACAATTTAGATACTACCAAGATGAAGTTATTCTCTGCTGGTGGTGCTGCTACAGATACCTTCTATGCTATTAACGCAGCGGGTGAAGTTAAAAGTGTCGTATTGGATGATCAAGGCGACGTGGTAGGCACTCCGGCTGAAGCTCGTTTCCATGACGCAGAAGTCATTCAGAAGGCTGCAGGTGGTGCTATCGCTGACGGCTTACTGGCCAAGCTGGATGAAGCTCTGACCACGGTTGCAGACTTCCGCGCCGATCTCGGTGCCGTTCAGAACCGCTTCAGCTCCATCATTGCGAACCTGAACACCAATATCATCAACACCACCGAAGCGCGCTCCCGTATTCAGGACGCTGACTTCTCCGTGGAAGTGTCTGCCATGAGCCGTGCGAACATTCTGCAGCAGGCGGGTGTCTCCGTACTGGCCCAGGCCAACCAGGTTCCACAGAACGTGCTGTCCCTGCTGCGTTAATCTGCGTTACCACCTCACTATTATTACGCGCGTGCCTCACGCGCGGTTTGCCCTCCCTGGTGGAGGGCTTTTTTGTTTTTGTGCTCTGTGCGCATTGCCCGGCGGCGCTGCGCTTGCACGGGCCTACAAGGATCAACGCAAACGTAGGTCGGGTCAGCCGCCACCGCCACCCGGCAAGGGTTTAAGACGGGAGATAAGGCTCCTTCACATAATCCGCCAGCAGGTACACCCTATCGTGCAGTAATCCCCTCAACGCGATGTTCACCTCCTGCGGCAGGATGTTTCCCAATATTGCCTGTGGCAGCGCCTGCGCATAGTGAACCGGCGTAAACGTGTCCTGCCAGCTGTCCGGAATGCTCGACGGTGTGGCGTCATGGGCAATGAGTTGCTGGAGAAATCGTTGCGAGAGAAAGAAGAAAGTGCGGACAGAATCGTCATATGAAAGCCTCCGGAGAGATGAGAAATGAATAACAAAGAGCAAACCAGCAGGTCGCTTCAGTACCGCCTTGTATTTTCAGGTTCTCACGCCCGGCTGCGGATTTTGCCGCAACGCGGGCACTTTAGTTGGGATAGAAACGAATAACAGGATAAATCGCGTATTACAGAGAGTTACTTATGGGATTGCGAGGCGGCTTTAAGATTTGTGCCGGGTGTCGGCTACGCCTTACCCGGCCTACAAAATCTCCGAAAGTAGGCTGGGTAAGCGCAGCGCCACCCGGCTAGCTGCCTGTGCGCTGAAGCAGGGTATTCGCCACCGTATAAACCTCTTCTATCAACACGCTGTTATTCTGCGTCACCGACGGTGCCCCGCTTTGCGCCTGCATCATCGCATCGTCAACCAGCGCCCGGAGTTCTTTCGACGAGCGCGCACAGCGGCTGGCCAGATTGCGCGACTCGACGGCAAAAATGCCCTCTTCGTTATGCAGCGAATAGCTGTAAGCACGGCTGGCCAGTTGCACCAGCGCGCCGCTGCTGTCGGCAATCTGCAGCGCGGCATCGTGCAGAGCATTCATCGCCTGAACCACACCCGTGGTGCTTTCACTCAGCATGGCCAGGAGATTACCGTTCGCATCAGGTACACGCAGCAGACGCTCGTTTTCCTCAGCAATCGTGCTGGCTGCCTGCGCAATCACCCTCACCTGCTCGCCAATCTCCTGCATCAGCGGCGGCAAGTGCGCACCCTGCTCGGTTTTCAGCTGCGACGGAAGTTCTTCGTTAAGGCGAGAAAGGTGCAGGTTAACGCTGCGCAGAAGAGTCAACGTGGAGACCAGCAGCAAGGCCGCCAGCGGCCACGGTTTATGCAGGAGTATGCCCGGGCGTTCGCCCAGCCTACGGGTGGGAACATCAATGGCCAGCAGCCACGGTGTCTCAGCGATGGGCGTTACCACCAGCGTATGTTCACCGCTGGCGCTGCGAAAACGGGTATGCCGTAACCCTTCGCCCGGCTGGGCCAGCAGCCCACGCAGCGGAACCGCCATCGGCAGGCTGGCATCGTTGAGAGATTGCACCGTCGGCGCACCGGCGGCATCACCGATGATGCGCCCGGTGTCATCCACCATCCAGGCGCGGCCGCCAAGACGCTCGCCGATCTCTTTGACCAGTGAATTGAAGAATTGACGGCTGGTACCCGTTTCTTCGGCGATATCGGTATCGCCTGGGGCTCCTTTGTCCAGCGCAAAGCTTTTCAGAGTGACAACACTTTCGGTCATTGAACGCTGCTGCGCTTCAACCCTGTCGAGTTGCTCACGTAACTGGGTGGCCAGGGCATCAACTTGCATGCGCAGACGCTGTCCCTCGGTACGAATAAACCAGGGCATAACCCCAGCCTGCACCAGAATCACCAGGGTAATAAAAATAACGACTAAAATAACGATAAAAACCATGACAACAGCCCTGTTCTTTTAATGGCAGCACAACGCTACCTCTACAGGGCTATTTTATTATGCAGGCGTCAGTAAATATGCTCTTCAAACCGTTGATAACCGCACACTTGTGTTACCCCTCCACAAAAACAATTTTGCGCATGTTATCCCAGCGTTTCACCAGCCAGCCGTCGAGACTGCAAAGCGTGCCGCCCCAGGTCAACGGGAACAGGCAGAGCACGATATACAGCGTTTCAGGCAGATAAAAAAGCCAGCTAAGCCATGCAATCAGATTAAGCCCGCGTGGAATGGTATAGATGCCAATGGTGGCCAGCGCTACGGTACTGATAATCATCAGCACCAGCGCGCTAAAACGGCTGAATAGCCCCAGCGTCAACAGCAGGCCCATACTGCATTCCAGGAAAGCAACAACAATCGCCATCACGGCCGGAAACGGGATCCCCGCGTCGTGCATCGTATCGACCATCAGCAGCTGGTTTTCCGTCACAAATAATTTATTAAACCCGGCGGTAAAGAAAAATACCCCCACCACCAGACGGCAAATAAATACGGGAAACATCGCTGGCAGCTCGGACGTTTGCATAAAACTTTTCAGAGAGAACATCATCCATCCTTGTAAAGAAAATTCATACTGTGTAATAAATTCAATAATCTGTCTTTGCGCAGTATAAATTCGCAGACCTCATTAGCAACCGCTCCCGTTCCCTTCCCGACACAATTAATAATTATATACAGATTAAAAATTGTTAATTCGAAATAATAACAGCGTCTCATTATCACTGCGTCAGATGACCCATCCGCGACATCAATTCCGCAAGTATCTGGTTTTAATATAATTAAAGTAAAACCGCCTAAGGCATTACTTTTAATGCGGTTAATATCCCCCTATTTAATAACCTTAAAAGCATTAAGGCTGTTATTACGTAGTGGTTGCAAAAATATGACGTAAGACATAAAAAGCATGTCGCTCTGGCCTTCGGCTAGCAATAAGGGGCATTCATTACTATTAATTACAGTAACCAGAAGCGATACCTAATACACCAGAAGAATCAAATAACTATGCTAAACCATATCGCGATTGGAACGTCCGTCACGCTGGATTTGCAGACCCGCATGCTTACCCGGACGGATACGCAACAGACCGTTACCCTTCCTCAAAGCGCGTGCCTGTGTCTCGCCGCGCTGGCCGAGGCGCAGGGCGAGGTACTTTCCCAGGAACAGCTGATGGAGATCGGCTGGCGTAGCGCCGGGGTAGAAGTCACGGACAACAGCGTGCGGGTGATGATCACCAAACTGCGCCGCGCGTTTACTCAACTGAACCTGCAGGAAGCGATCACGCTCATCGCCGTGACGCGCAGCGGCTACCGCCTGCTGGTGCGGGAGGCAAACAGCGAACTGCCACAAGCGGAACCCCTGCCCCTGCAGGATGAACCGGTACAGGCAGACACAGCTGAAGCACAGCCGGTGGTCACCCACGCGCCTGCCCGTGGGGGCAACACGTTTAAACAAAAGCTCTGCGTCACGCTTAGCGGCGTGCTCGTTGGGCTGGTGATTGCGCTCCTCCTGCGCGGCATTGTCGACTTTAGCCCGCAGCCGGTTCACTTTGTGCGCTGGAATGGCCCTGGCGTGCCGCCGGGCTCAATGGTGATGGTTCAGGAGGATAAACAGTCGCAGCAAGCGCTGATTGAATCCACGCTGCAAACCTATTCCCGTCACGTGCTGGACCGCCGCCCCAACGAAAAACCGGCCGCCGTGCTGTACGTCACCACCGGCTCTGAAAAAATGAGCCAGTTCCAGGGCCTTATTGCCTGCCAACAACCCTTTAAGGATTCAGGGAATGACTGCGAATCGTTCTATTTTCGCCTTTATTAAATCCCCGCTCGCGCTGCTGTTTCTGGGCGGGATGGTCGTCGGGCTGGGCGGTATGGCGCTGTACGGATTTCAGACCTCGCCGTACGCATCGCAGTGTATCGCCCCCACCTCCTACTACGTGATTGAGGACGACAACAACGCGACGCTGGCACGCGGTATCTACCGCTCCTACCGCGACGGTCTGTTTAGCGGGCATACCACCTATATCGGCACTATCAGCCACTTCAGGGACGGCAAGCGCGACGGACTGCCCAAAGCGGTGAACCGTGAAGTGCGTTACGATGTTGAACTGTCGGGCAAACGGATCCATCTGACTGTCACCAGCCAACACCGCAAACTTGGCGGCCAGGCCCCGGATCAAGACGTGACGGATTATATTTTCCCGCAGATTAAACCGGGTGAAGTCGCCACCAGCACCGCCTACCTGCTGGATGACAAAGTGCTCGCCTCCGGTACAGAAACCGTCGCCCGCATCGCCTGCATGAACTAAGGGTTATACCAGCGCCTGAATCAGCCCGGCAAGGATATCAAACCCGGTAGCCATCAGGCGCTCAAAGAATGGGGCCAGCGTTTCGGCAATCAGAAACAGCGCCAGCATGCCGAAGGTGAGCGTCAGCGGGAAGCCAATCACAAAGATAGAGAGCTGCGGCGTCAGGCGGTTTAACAGTCCGAGGATAAAGTTGATGCACAGCAGCAGCGCAATGACGGGCAGCCCCAGCATCAGCCCCTGGCTGAAGATCATCCCCGCATGGGTGACCAGGTACATAAACCCGCCCGCGTGCAGCGGCGTGGCGTCTATCGGCAGCGTCTGGAAGGTGTCCGCCAGCAGCGCCAGCAACCAGAGATGACCGTTAAAAGCGAGAAACAGCAGCGTCACCAGCAGGTTGAGAAAGCGTGAGATCACCGGGCTGTTCCCGGCACCCGGGTCAAAGAAGGTGGCGAACGACAGCCCCATCTGCATACCGATGATCTCCCCGGCCATGCGCACGGCGGCAAACAGCAATTGCAGCGTCAGCCCCATCGCCGCACCGATAATCACCTGTTTTGCCAGCACCCAGACCCCTTCCCAGGCGTAAAGGCCCACCTGCGCATCGGGCAGCGTGCCGCCAATCAAAATGGCGATCAACAGCGCCAGACCGGCACGCAGCCGGGCACTGACCGCCTTCTCACCAAACACCGGGGCAACGTGCAGCAGCGCGGCAATGCGCACCATAATGAAAAAATAGTGGCTGACCAGCCCGTAGAGCTGGTCGAGAGGAAGTCCGAAGGCCATCAGCCGATCACGAACGGGATGCTGGCGAACACCGCGCGGGTGTATTCAATAAAGATTTTCATCATCCACGGGCCAAGCGCCACCGCGACGCCGACAATCATCAGGATTTTCGGGATGAAGGTCATGGTCATTTCGTTGACCTGGGTGGCGGCCTGCAAAATGCTGATGATAAGACCGGTGACCAGCGCGGCCACCAGCAGCGGGGCTGACACCATCAGTCCCACCTTAATCGCCTGCATGCCAATCACCATTACGCTTTCCGGGGTCATGGGTCTC
Source organism: Enterobacter sp. 50793107 (assembly GCF_001463365.1). Lineage (NCBI taxonomy): Bacteria > Pseudomonadati > Pseudomonadota > Gammaproteobacteria > Enterobacterales > Enterobacteriaceae > Enterobacter > Enterobacter sp. 50793107. Next base: position 24,237 of record NZ_LNII01000016.1, read on the forward strand.
TCCTAACTGTAAAAGCTCTGCGCCAGCGAACCCACCAGCAGTTGCCAGCCGTCGACCAGCACAAACAGCATCAGCTTGAACGGCAGGGCAATGGTGGTCGGCGGGACCATCATCATCCCCAGCGCCATAAGGATACTGGCGACCACCAGATCGATAATCAGAAACGGAATAAAGATGGTGAAGCCAATCTGGAAGGCGGTTTTCAGCTCGCTGGTGATAAATGCCGGCACCATAATGCTGAGCGGCACCTCTTCCGGCGAGGCGATATCGGGGGTTTTGGCGATACGGGCAAACATCGCCAGATCGCTTTCACGTGTCTGGTCGAGCATAAACGCGCGCAGCGGTTTCACCCCTTCTGTCAGGGCCACCTCCATGGTGATTTTGTTTTCCTGCAGCGGTTGCCAGGCTTTTTCGTAGATCTGGCTGAACACCGGCGACATAACGAAAAAGGTCAAAAACAGCGACAGCCCCACCAGCACCTGGTTTGGCGGCGCGGTAGGCGTGCCCAGCGCGTTACGCATTAACCCCAGCACAATGATGATGCGGGTAAACCCGGTCATCATCAGCAGTACGGCGGGGATGAAGGTAAAGCCGCTCAGCAGCAGCAGGGTTTGTACCGGCAGCGTCCAGCCCCCTTCCCCGGAAGGCTGGCCGAGGGTGATGTCACCGTTGGCCGCCAGCGCACCGGCGGCGGGTAACATCAGGCCGAGCGCCAGCAGCAGACGAGGTTTCACTGCTCACCTCCCGGACGGTATTTCTGACGCAGCTTTTCCAGCATCAGCGGGAACGTCGCGGGCGCGGAGGCCTGTGGGGCGTTTTCCGGGCGCGCCTGCGTGGCGAGGCAGGTAATCTGCGAGGCGGTGACGCCCAGCACCAGACGCTGTTCACCCACGTCAACCAGCACCAGGCGCTCACGCGGCCCCAGCGACTGGGTCGCCACCAGGGTCATGTTGCCCTGGGCGTCGTTAAGCCGACGCGCCAGTCCGCTACGGCGGGCAGCCCAGGCCATCACCACCATCAGCAGGATAATCAACGCCAGCGCGCCGGTAACCGTCATCAGCATCGAGCCAGTGGCCGGAAGGGAATCAGTGGCGTTCATTAGCGGCTCAGACGGTGCATGCGCTCGGACGGGGTAATAATGTCCGTAATGCGGATACCGAACTTATCGGAGACCACCACCACTTCACCCTGCGCAATCAGGTAACCGTTGATCAGAATATCCAGCGGTTCCCCCGCCAGACCATCCAGCGAGACCACCGAGCCCTGGCTTAAGCGCAGCAGCTCTTTAATGGTCATTTTGGTGCGTCCCAGTTCCACGGTCATTTTTACCGGGATATCCAGGATCAGGTTCATCTCGTCAGAAAATTGCGGTGCAGCCATGGTGTCGGTAATTCCCGCCGCGTGCTGTTCGGTCATGGCCTCACCCCAAAGATTATCGATGGACTGATCGTCAGTACCCGATGAGGTGTTCATATCGCTCATGGGGAAATTACTCCTTGTTTAATGAAAGTAATGAAGGCTGAATCATCTGCTCGACCTTCAGGGCATATTGATTGTTCACGGCGCCGTAGCGGGCCGTGAAGACCGGCACACCGCCGACGCTGGCTTCGATAAACTCCTGCTTATCCAGCGCGATAATGTCGCCTTTTTTCATCTGCATCACGCGGGAGAGCCGGGTGCCGATATCCGCGAAACGCGCCGTAAGCTCCAGCTCCGTTTCCCGCATCTGGCTGGCCAGCAGGCCGCGCCAGTGGGAGTCCTCGTGCCGGGAGTTGTCCATCGGCGGGTTACTCAGCAGCTCGCGCAGCGGCTCGATGGTGCTGAAGGGAATACAGATATTGAACTCCCCGCGATGCGAGCCGATCTCCACCGAAAACGGCGTAGTGACCACCACGTCATTCGGCGATGAGGTGATATTGGTGAACTTCACCTGGATTTCGGAACGGATATACTCCGTTTTGATTTTATAGATTGAGCTCCAGGCAAATTCGTAGGCCTCGCGCGCCATCGACAGCATGCGGTGGATCACGCGCTGCTCGGTGGGCGTAAACTCGCGCCCGTCGGCCTTGGTCGGGAAACGACCGTCGCCGCCAAACAGGTTATCCACGGCCATAAACACCAGCCCTGGCGAGAACGCCATCAGCGAGGTGCCGCGCAGCGGGTTAAGGTGCAGCAGGTTCAGGTTTGTCGGCACCGGCAGGTTGCGGGCAAACTCGTGATACGGCTGGATCTTAATGTTCCCCGCGGTAATGTCCGGGCTACGGCGCAGCAGGTTAAACAACCCCATACGGAACTGACGGGCAAAGCGCTCGTTAATAATTTCCAGCGAATGCAGTCGCTCGCGAATGACCCGGCGCTGGGTGTGCGGATCGTAAGGTTTAATCCCTGCGTCGGCGCCGTTTTTATGATGTTCACTGTTGCTTTCCGCATCGGCGTTTAGCAAACGGTCGATCTCATCCTGAGATAAAAAGCTGTCAGCCATAATAATTACCGCAGAATAAATTCGTTAATAAGCACGTCGGTGACGCGAATGGACTGGTTAAAAGCCAGCGGTTTATCCAGCTCACTCTTAATATTGGTCATCAGACGGCGTTTACCCTCATCGGTGGCTAAATCTTCATAAGTCTGATGGGTTAACAACATAAATAAGCGGCTGCGATATTCCGGCAAATATTTTTCCAGCACCGCCAGCGATTTTTGTTCTGCCACGCGAATGGACAAGCCCAGGTACAATACCCGATCCGATTCGTTCGCCGTGGGCTTCAGGCTCACGGTAAAGGTATTCATTGAGGCGTACAGCGGCTCTACCTGCGCGGGTGCCGGTGCTGTTTCCGCTTCCCCTTGTGTAACTTCTGCTGCCGGTTTCGCAAATTTCATTTCCCAGAACAGGTAGCCGGAAACGCCGCACGCCGCAACGGCAGTCAAAAACATGAACGTCATCAGAAGCGAGCGAGAGCCTCCGCCGCTGGCGACCTTTTTATTTTTATTACTCATTGAACGTACACCTGAAAATAAGAGAGGGCAGCGTATTGCCCTCGGGTCAATATGGCGGACATTGTAGTCCATATCATCATCCTGATAATCAGGTGATAAAATTTCATTCCTGAAGCTAATTCGCCACTTCAGGCAAAGGTATTTATTCCGTATATATTTCCGGGGGTGGTGGTTAATAGAGTCGGCACGATCTCCTCTTCAACCGACTGCTCTTCCCCTTCCTGGGCAATGTGCTCGTCACGCGATGCGCTTTGGCCTTGCTCACCGGCGGCAAACTGCTGTCCTTCCGCGCTCACGTTGGCCTGGCCAAGCTGAATACCCGACTCCGCCATCGCGGCACGCAGCTGCGGCATGGCCTGCTCCATGGCGTGACGAATGTGGGCATGTTCGCTGACGATATGGATCTGCGCCTGATCCTGCTGCACGCGCAGGGAAATCTGCAGCGATCCCAGCTCTTCCGGGTGCAGGCGGATCTCCGCGCTGTGCAGCCCGTTACGGCTAAAGATGGCGATATGCTGGCTGACTGACTGCTTCCACTCCGGCGTTTCCGGCGGATGGTTGACGGTGACTACCTGCTGTGGGGCGTGCGCGACGCTGGTGCGTACGGCGGCAGGCAGCGCCACGGCATTCGCCGATGTGGCCGCAGGCATCTCTGGCGTGACCATCGTCTCACTGGTGAGCGGTGCAGACTGCGCCGTCAGCGGCGTGGCATTGGCCGCAGGAGTTTTATCGGCGGCGGTCATGAGCGGAGAAACGGTTTTGCCCTCAGGCTCAGGAGCCTTCCCGTTTGCTACGCCCTTCGCAGGGTTGACCGTTTCTGTCCCCGTGACGCTGCGGGTCACCAGCTGTTGTAGCTGCCACTGCGGGCTCTCTTCCCCCTCACCGTTGGTGAGCGAAACCCCGTTCAGGACCTCTGCCAGCCCCGGCGGCGCGGCGAGCAGCATACCGTCGGCATCCGTTACCGGCGCGTCGTCGGCAAGCTGTTGCGGCAGTAAATCTGCGGACAACCCCGCCAGCGCGGCTTCCGGCATGGCTGCCAGCGCCTGCGGGTCGAGTCCCGGGAAAAGCTGCACCAGTTCAGCCAGCTTGTCATCCAGCGCCAGGCTGAAGCCGTCGTCAGCCAGTAAACCGCCCTTCGGTTTGCCCTGTGCTCCCCCACCCAGTAACAGGGCGGCAATATCTATGTTCATAGCCTTTCTCTCTTTTGTCCGGCACGCTGAGCAAATTCATCCATCAGCTTTTGTTCATGTCGGCTCTGAACTAACGCCTGCGCCGTCGCCCGGCGTTCAATCAGCGTTTCAAACGCGTTCAGGCGCTGCTTGTTTTGCACCCAGTTCTTTTTCACCTCGTCTACCGCCTTTTCGCAGGCGTTCACGTGGCCAGCCTGCTGCTTTACCACCTGCTTCAGCGACAAAATAAACGACTGGTGATTCACCAGATCCGCCACCGACATACCGCCGCCCATCATCCCCTGACGCAGGGACTGCTGGTACTCCTGCTCGTAGTGCTGAAGCTGTTCGTGCTGGGTCATCGCCTGCTGGAGCTGCTGCTGCGCACCGCCCAGCGCGCGGGTAGTCTGCGTTAGCGTCTCCTGCGCCTTGTCGCGCAGCAGAACCATGGGGTTATGTGCTTTCATCACACCTCCGGCTTAGTCTTTAATATCCGGGAAAAGCCCGGACAGGGCGCGAATGGCGTCGTCATAGCCGCTGCGCTCGTGGATCGCCTGGTGGAGGAACGCCTCCAGCGAGGGATATTTGTCGATAGCCTGATCCAGCATCGCATCGCTCCCTTTGACGTACGCCCCCACGCTCACCAGGTCGCGGTTGCGCTGATACGCGGATAGCAACTGTTTAAAGCGTTGCACCTTGCGGTACTGGGCATGGGGGATAAGCTCGGTCATGGCACGGCTGATCGAGGCTTCAATATCAATCCCCGGATAGTGCCCCGCCTCGGCAAGACGACGCGACAGCACGATGTGGCCGTCGAGGATTGCGCGCGCGGAGTCGGCAATCGGATCCTGCTGTTCATCCCCCTCCGTCAGCACCGTATAAAACGCGGTGATTGAGCCGCCCCCTTTCACGCCGTTACCGGTTCGTTCGACCAGCGCAGGCAGACGGGCAAAGACAGACGGCGGATAGCCTTTGGTCGCGGGCGGTTCACCAATCGCCAGAGCCACTTCACGCTGCGCCATGGCGTAGCGGGTCAGGGAGTCCATGATCAGCAGCACATTAAGACCGCGTTCACGGAAATCTTCCGCAATGCGCGTGGCGTAAACGGCGCCCTGCATACGCAAAATCGGCGAAACATCAGCCGGGGCGGCAACCACTACCGCACGCGCCAGCCCCTGCTCGCCAAGGATATTCTCGATAAAATCTTTTACCTCGCGGCCACGCTCGCCAATCAGCCCCACCACGATGACGTCCGCAGTGGTAAAGCGGGCCATCATGCCGAGCAGCACGCTTTTGCCGACGCCGGAACCGGCGAACAGGCCCATACGCTGACCACGGCCCACCGTCAGCAGGCCATTGATGGCGCGCACACCAACGTCGAGCACGTTTTTGATCGGATCGCGGTGCAGGGGATTGAGCGTTGGGGTAAACAGCCCCGCCGCCGGTTTCCCCGGCGCGGGGCGGCCATCCAGCGGTCGACCCTGCGCATCCAGCACGCGGCCCAGCAGATGCGGCCCCACGGGCAATTGTTTACCGGCGTGGCTGTCGCTTTGCAGGGCATAAATGCGCGCCCCGGGCAGGATGCCGTCGACATGCTCCAGCGGCATCAGAAACAGCGTCTGGCCGTTAAAGCCCACCACTTCGCTCTCAACCGGGATAATGCCCTGCTCCGTCTGACGCTCAACGATGCACAGCGCACCAATAGGCAGCTTGAGCCCCACGGCCTCCATTACCAGCCCGGTGGCGCGCGTCAGTTTGCCGTACTGGCGAAAATCGGGCACCTGGGTGAGTTTTTCCTCCACCCGGTCAAGGGCGCAGAGCCACTTTTTTAGCTGCTGGCTCATTGCGAGAGCTCCTCGCGCGCCAACTGACACAGCGCCTGCCAGCGGGTTTCCATACTGGCGTCCACTTCCACATCCGGGGAGACCACCCGGCATCCCCCGGCGGCCAGGCTGGCGTCGCGGTGCAGCTCCCAGCCCATCGCGGCAAGCGTTTCACCCAGCGCCTCATGCACCGAAGCAAACGCCTCCGGGCTGACATAGAGTTGAATGGTGCCGTGCAGCAGCGCGTCCTGCTGCATCAGGCTGCGGATCTGCGTGACCAGAGCATGGTTATCCGCCACACGAGACGTACCGTAGAGTTGCTGCACCGCCGTCAGCGACAGCTGCACCAGACGCGCGGGGATCAGCCCTTCGAGGTTTTCCAGCGCCAGCTTAAAGTTGCTGACCCAGGTTTCTGCCTCGCGCAGCAGCGCCTGCTGCTCCACGCGTGCCTGCTCCACGCCCTGGGCATACCCGGCGTCGCGGCCCTCTTTCAACCCGGCCTCATAGCCCTGTTTGCGCCCCTCTTCCTGGCCCTGCTGCAGCCCCTGGGTAAACCCCTGCTGTTCCGCCTGCTTGCGCAGACGCGCCAGTTCGGCTTTCAGCTGCGCCTCAGACTGGGTGTTATCCATCGTCGGCAGCGGGGTATCCTGCGGCTCTCCCAGCAGGTTTTCAGGCTGCCAGGCGCGCCACCCGGTGGCGTTATGTTCATCAAACGTAGGCATCGTCGCTGCCTCCAATCAGGATTTCGCCAGCCTCGGCCAGACGACGCACCACGTTGAGGATGGTCTTCTGTTCGGCTTCCACCTGGGACAGACGCACCGGGCCACGGGAGGCCAGATCGTCGGTCATCAGCTCGGCCTGACGGCGCGACATATTGCGGAAGAACTTCATGCGCAGCGGCTCGTCGGCCCCTTTCAGTGCGATGATCAGCGTTTCGCTCTCGATCTCCTGCAGCAGGCGCTGGATGCTGCGGTCTTCCACCTCCACCAGGTTTTCGAACAGGAACATCTCGTCGATAATTTTTTGCGCCAGCTCGCCGTCGAACTCACGTACCGCCTCAATGGCCGCCTCTTCCTGGTGAGATTTCATCAGGTTAAGGATCTCCGCTGCCGGACGGACACCGCCCATCTTGCTGCGCTTGAGGTTCTGACCGTGCAGCAGGTTATTCAGGACTTCCGTCAGCTCCTGCAGCGCGGCCGGCTGTACGCCGCCGAAGGTGGCGATACGCAGCATGATGTCGTTACGTTCGCGCTCGTCGAATTTGCCCAGCACGTCCGCCGCCTGGTTACGTTTGAGGTGGACCAGAATGGTGGCGATGATCTGCGGGTGCTCTTCGCGGATAAGGTCGAACACCGCCTGCGGATCCATAAAGTTGAGCGTTTCGATACCATTGGTGCCCTGGTGGGTATCCAGCAGATCCTCCAGCAGCGAGGAGGCACGCTCTTCGCCCAGTGCCTTGACCAGCACGCTGCGCAGATAATCGTTGGTGTTGAGGCTCAGCGCCGCATATTCGCTGGAGTCTTTCTTAAACTCCTCCAGCACCATGGCCATCTGGTCGTGAGTAAAGCCCGCCATGTTGACCATTGAGGCACTGATCTGCTTCACCTCGTGGGCGTTGAGGTGCTTGAACACCTCCGCTGCCAGGACATCTCCCAGCGTCAGCATGACGATGGCGCTTTTTTCTGAGGCATTCATTATTTCGGCTCCTTACTCATCCACTGGCGGATCACCAGGGCGATAACGCGCGGCTCCTGCTCTGCCAGCTCACGCAGCTGTTGACCATTGAGTTCCGTATCCACACGCTGCTGGGCACGGTCGCGGTTGTTTTTCTCCGCTGCACGTTTTTTCGCGGCAACCTCTTCTTCCCGCGCCTCTTTTTCCATCTCCAGACGGCGCAGGGTGGTCTCCTGATGGCGGATCCAGGCAGGCTGTACCAGCTTGCGCCACATGACCCAGGCAATAATGGCGATGACCAGGTAGCGGGCGATAGCCATCAGCAACGCGTAGAAACGATCCTGCTTCCAGAACGGCGGCACCGGCTCTTCCACCACGCCGTTAAAGGCGGAGTTGAGGATATTGACGCTGTCGCCACGGCTGGCGTTAAAGCCAATCGCCTCTTTCACCAGCGCGTTAATACGGGTCAGTTCGGCCTCGCTAATCGGTCCCGGCTTGCCCTCTTCCCCCTGCGGCAGATGGTTAATCACCACCGCCACGGATAAACGTTGAATGCGTCCGGCATTCGATTTGGTATGGATCAGAGTGCGATCGACCTCAAAGTTGGTGGTCTCGTCACTGCGGTTGTTGTACGGCTGTGCTGGCTCACGGTTCGTGCTGTTACCGGTAGTTTTCTCTTTTTTGTCATCCGCCGGGGTATTGAGGGGCTGGGTCAGTGGTGCGGTGGCCGGTGCCGGTGGCGTATTGCTCAACGCCCCCGGCACGCCACTCGCGCCACGGCTATTCCCCTGCTCGGAGAGGCTGGCCTGACGGCTGCGGATGGCCATTTTTTCAGGATCGCTGTTCGGCTGATACTGCTCCTGCGTCTGCTCCTGTTCGGTGAAATCAATCTGCGCGGTCACCTGAGCGCGGATGTTTTCATCCCCCACCAGCGGGGCCAGAATGCGCTGAATGCGCTGCTGATAGTCGGTTTCAATTTCACTGGTGTATTTCAGGTGTGCCGTCTGCAAACCGCGCAGGCCGCTCTGGGTCAGCAGGTTGCCGCGCTGATCGACAATGGTCACGCTCTCGGCTGCAAGGCCAGTCACTGCGCTGGAAATAAGATGGGTGATCGCCACCACCTGGCTGTCGTCAAGGGTACGACCCTGCAACAGGTTAACGGTGACGGATGCGGTCGGTTTTTTCTGTTCGCGGACAAACATCGACGGTTTTGGCGTGGCCAGATGTACGCGCGCGCTCTGGATCGGCCCGAGATTTTCAATGGTACGCGCCAGCTCGCCTTCCAGGGCGCGCTGATAGTTTACCTGCTCGGTGAACTGGCTGACGCCAAACTTCTCCTGATCGAGCAGTTCAAAGCCCACACCGCCACCCTTCGGCAGCCCCTGCTGGGCCAGCTTCATGCGCACCTCATGCACCTGTGAGGCCGGCACCATGATCACGCCCCCTGGCGTGTCGATGCGGTAAGGGATATTGAGCTGCGACAGCTGCGCCACGATGGCGCCGCCTTCTTCATCACTGATATTACTGAACAGCACCCGATAATCCGGCTCCTTTGCCCAGAACATTAACGCGATGATGACGGAAAGCGCCGCAGCGCCGCAAATCACCAGCAAAAGCTTCGGGCTGCCGCGAAGTGAGGACAGCATCGATTTGATTCGCTCTGCCGGATTGTTGGTTAACTCATTTAGTGTGGCACTCATGCCGTATTCCTGTATGAAATAGCACGCATCAACGATGCGCGTCAGCTCACGAAATTCGCGAGAGTGATGTCGACGATTTCAAAAATATAAGAATTTTTCAGGCGGTCATTATCGTCTGAAAGGCATTTTTTTTAAGGATAAATAAGCTCAAAGTTCTGTCGGCTTATTGGATTTTCTGAGGTTTTTAATCACGTGCTAAGCTGTCGACGTTTAAAAGATATGCAACAAACCGCCGTTTTTATCTTAATTACCAGGAATAAAAAGAATGTCAGCGACATTAATGCGTGGCGTACTCGATCAAATTCAGAGCCAGGCGCAGCAGGTCAGCGGCCCGTCTCACCGGCTGCAGACCTCACGCGGCGACGCCCCCTCCTTTTCTGACGTTTTATTTAACAGCATTAACGAAATAAATAAAACTCAGGTTGAAGCGAAGAGCAAAACACAGCAGTGGATGTCCGGCAGTGGCGATATTGCCCTGAATGACGTGATGCTGGCGATGCAGAAATCGTCTATTTCATTCAGCTTTGGCATGCAGGCACGAAATAAGATGATTAGCGCGTATCAGGAAATAATGAATACACCGGTTTAAGGTCTGCCCCAATTCTATGAGTGAAATTATCAGCACTTCTGCACGCTTATCCCTGAATACGCTTTCTCTGACTGACAGCGAATTACAGCGTGTCGGGAAATTAATCTATAAGCGCGCCGGAATTGTCGTTAACGCGCAGAAGCGAGAGATGATTTTTAATCGTCTTTCCCGTCGCGTGCGCACGCTGGGGCTTGCCACGTTCAGCGACTATATCGCCCTGCTTGAGTCACACTCAGAGCATCCGGAATGGCAGAACTTTATCAACGCGCTGACCACCAACCTGACCTCTTTTTTCCGCGAGGCGTATCACTTTCCGATCCTCGCGGAACATGCGCGTCAGCGTGCTAACGGCTACCGCGTCTGGTGTACCGCGGCGTCCACGGGGGAAGAGCCCTGCTCTATCGCCATGACGCTGAATGACCAACTGGGCGCGTCAGTGGCCGGACCGCGGATCTGGGCGTCGGATATCGACACCGAGGTGCTGGCAAAAGCGGAAGCGGGCATCTACCGCCTGAGCGATCTGGACGCGCTGACGCTGGCGCAAAAGCGTCACTATTTTCTGCGCGGGGCGGGTGACAACAGCGAATGGGTGAAAGCCCGGCAGGAGTTGCTGTCTGCCATTCACTACCAGCAGCTGAATTTACTCGATGAAAAGTGGTCCGTTCCCGGGCCGTTCGACGCCATTTTCTGCCGCAACGTGATGATTTATTTCGATGCGCCGACGCAGCAGCGCCTGTTGCAGCGCTTTGCGCGTCTGCTCAAGCCGGGCGGCCTGCTGTTTGTCGGCCATTCGGAACATTTTAACCATGCACATATTCCGCTGCGCCTGCGAGGGCAGTCGGTGTATGAACTGACGGAGGCCACACGGTGAAGTCGATTCGTGTGCTGGCGGTCGATGATTCCGCCCTGATGCGTAACATGCTCAGCGCGGTCGTCAATCAGCAGCCTGATATGGAAATGGTCGGCACGGCGCCGGACGCGTTTATCGCGCGCGAGCTGATTAAACAGCTCAACCCGGACGTGCTGACGCTGGATATCGACATGCCACGCATGGACGGGCTGGAGTTCCTCTCACGCCTGATGCGCCTGCGTCCGATGCCCGTCGTGATGATCTCCTCCCTGACCACCCGCGGCTCGAAAGCCACCATGACTGCGCTGGAGCACGGTGCGGTCGATTTTCTGCCCAAGCCGGAGCATCGCGGCGCAGAGAATATCGACAGCTGGAGCCAGCAGGTGGTGGAGAAGATCCGCGTCGCCGCTCGCGCGAAGCTGGCGCAACATGCCCCCGACGCCAGACCGGTGCTCGCCGGGATCCCTGTGCGCCAGCAGAGCCTCATCGCTATCGGCTCCTCTACCGGCGGCACGGAGGCATTGCGTCGGGTACTGATGCCGCTGCCGGTCAGTACTCCAGGGATTGTAATAGCCCAGCACATGCCCGCCGGTTTCACCCACTCTTTCGCCCAGCGACTCGACTCACTGTGTCAGATTGCGGTGCGTGAAGCGCAGGATGGCGAACCCGTGCGGCCAGGAACCGCCCTGATTGCGCCGGGCGATCGTCATATGGAGGTTATCTGTCAGGACTACGGCTACCGGGTCCGGCTCAGCGATGCCCCACCGGTGAATCGTCATCGTCCGTCAGTGGATGTGCTGTTTGACTCCGTGGCGCGTCAGGCCAGCAAGCATGCCAGCGCCGCCCTGCTGACCGGCATGGGCGCGGACGGCGCGCGCGGCCTGCTGCATCTGCGCCAGACCGGAGCGTTTACCCTCGCGCAGAGCGAAGCCACCTGCGTGGTGTTCGGCATGCCGCGCGAGGCGATTGCGTTAGGTGCGGCGAAGAAGGTCGTCGACCTCGACGATATCAGCCAGTGCCTACTGGACAGTTTCCATAAACATAATTCATCCAAAACCGACTCACGTTCAGGAGATACCCCCCATGTCGGATAAAAATTTGCGTTTTCTGGTGGTGGACGACTTCGCCACCATGCGACGCATCGTACGTAACCTGCTGCAGGATCTGGGCTACAAGCACATTGACGAGGCCGAAGACGGTCAGGACGCGCTAAACAAGCTGCGTGCCGGAGGTTTTGATTTCGTCGTCAGCGACTGGAACATGCCAAACATCGACGGTCTGGAGCTGCTGAAAACCATTCGCAGCGATGCCACCATGGCAAAGCTGCCGGTGCTAATGGTGACCGCTGAGGCAAAGAAAGAGAACATCATCGCTGCCGCGCAGGCGGGGGCCAATGGTTACATCGTTAAGCCGTTTACCGCCGCCACGCTGGAAGAAAAGCTTGGCAAAATCTTTGAAAAACTCGGGTAACGCTTATGAACTCCCCGTTAAATATGCAGGCGGATAACGCCACAGAGATTTTTGTTCGCATCGGACAACTGACCCGTCTGCTGCGCGACAGCATGGCCAACCTCGGTCTGGAACAGGCGATTATGGAAGTCGCCGACGCTTTTCCGAACACCCGCGACCGCCTGAACTATGTGGTCGGCAAGACCTCACAGGCCGCCGATCGGGCGCTGACCAGCGTGGAAGTGGCGCGCCCTCTGCAGGAAGGGCTGAGCGAGAACGCCACTGCGCTGAGCGCGCGCTGGGATGCCTGGTTTGAAAACCCGCAGCCGCTGGAGGATGCCCGCGAGCTGGTCAAAGCCACCCGCGCCTTCCTGCACGACGTGCCGGAGAAGACCCAGCAAACCAACCGCCAGCTGACCGAAATCATGATGGCGCAGGACTTCCAGGATCTCACCGGTCAGGTGCTGCAAAGCCTGATGCATGTGATTGAGACCGTTGAGAAAGAGCTTATCAGCGTGCTGGTGGAAAACATGAACGAGCGCGACGCCAGCGCCGCCACCGGTGACGCGCATCTGAAGAACGGTCCGCAGATCGATACCCGCGCCGAAGGCATTGTGGCCTCTCAGGAGCAGGTGGACGACCTGCTGGAGTCACTCGGCTTCTAATCCCGCCGGGCAAACGTCATGTCAGAACAAAACGACAGCGAAAAAACAGAAGACCCCACACCCCACCGAAAGCAAAAAGCGCGCGAAGAGGGACAGGTTCCCCGATCGCGCGAGCTGACGAGCGTCCTGATGCTGCTGGCAGGCTGGGGGTTACTGCTGGTGGCGGGCGGCTGGCTGGCAAAACAGCTGCAGCATCTGCTGCATAACGGCTTAACGTTTGACCGGCTGTTAGTCAGCGATCCGCAGCAGATGCTGCATCACGCCGGATCGCTGCTAGGAATGGCGTTTATGGCGCTGCTGCCGTTCGTCGGTGGCCTGTTTCTGACCGCCGTCGCCACGCCGTCGCTGATTGGCGGCCTGAATATGAGCGCTAAGGCTCTCAAATTTAACGTCAAAAAACTCAATCCGATCAGCGGCATCAAACGCCTGTTTTCCGGGCAGATGGTGTCGGAAATGGTGAAAAGCATTCTGAAGGTAACGCTTGCGGGCATCGGCGGCGGGCTGTTTTTGTGGTTCAACAAAGGGAAGTTTATCAGCCTGATGTATGAACCGCTGCGCATGGCGCTGGGTGATATCAGCGCCCTGCTGATGGGCTGCATGCTGGTCATTATTTTATCGCTGATCCCGATGGTGGCGTTCGACGTGGTTTACCAGCTCTGGAGCAACTTCAAAAAGCTGCGCATGAGCCTGAAAGAAATCAAAGACGAATTCAAAAATCAGGAAGGCGACCCGCTGATTAAAAGTAAGGTTCGCCAGTTGCAGCGTCAGATGGCGCAGCAGCGAATGATGAGCGACGTCCCCACCGCTGACGTGGTGGTGAATAACCCGACCCACTATTCGGTCGCCCTGAAGTACCAGGAAGGCGCCATGGGCGCGCCGATGGTGGTTGCCAGCGGCAGCGGGCTTATCGCCCTGCGCATCCGCGAACTGGCCGAAGAGAACCGGGTCCCCATGCTTGAGGCGCCGCCGCTGGCGCGCGCCCTGTATCGCCACTGTGACCCCGGCACACCGGTTCCCGCCGAGCTGTACAGCGCGGTGGCGGAAGTGCTGGCCTGGGTTTATGGCCTTAAGCGCTGGCGTAAAGGCTATGGCTTACGTCCGCTGACACCTAAAGATCTTCCCGTTCCGGCGGGGATGGATTTTGCACAAGAGAGTAGAGAGTGATGGCCAATATCGCCACCAAATTACGATTACCCAACATGAAGGAAACCCAGTGGCAGGTACTTGCCGGGCCAGTACTGATCATGACCATCCTCGCGATGATGATCCTGCCGCTGCCGACCTTTGTGCTGGATCTGCTGTTTACCTTCAACATCGTGCTGTCGATCATGATCCTGCTGGTCGCCATGTTTACCCAGAACACGCTGGAGTTCTCGGCGTTCCCGACGGTGCTGCTGTTCTCCACCCTGCTGCGTCTGGCGCTTAACGTCGCCTCAACGCGCGTGATCCTGATGAACGGCCATACCGGTTCGGAAGCCGCGGGTCAGGTGGTGGAGGCCTTCGGCCACTTCCTGGTGGGCGGTAATTTCGCCATTGGTATCATCGTGTTCATCATTCTGATCATCATCAACTTTATGGTGATCACCAAGGGTGCCGGACGTATTGCAGAAGTGGGCGCGCGCTTTTCTCTCGACGGGATGCCGGGTAAGCAGATGGCGATTGACGCCGATCTCAATGCCGGACTGATCGGTGAAGAGGAAGCCAAACGCCGCCGTAAAGAGGTGACGCAGGAGGCGGACTTCTACGGTTCGATGGACGGTGCAAGTAAGTTTGTGCGTGGCGATGCCATCGCCGGGCTGCTGATTATGGCGATCAACATAATTGGTGGCCTGGTGATCGGCGTGATGCAGCACGACATGTCCGTGGGCGTAGCCGGTGAGACCTATACCCTACTGACCATCGGTGATGGTCTGGTGGCGCAGATCCCGGGTCTGGTGATCTCCACCGCGGCCGGTGTGGTGGTGACCCGTGTTGCCAACGATCAGGATGTGGGCGAGCAGATGGTGGGTCAGCTGTTTACCTCTCCGCGCGTAATTGTGCTGGCGGCGGGCGTGATTGGCCTGCTGGGGCTGATCCCCGGCATGCCTAACTTCGTCTTCCTGCTGTTTACCGCCACGCTGCTGGGTGTCGCCTGGTGGCTGCGCGGCCGCGAAGGTGAAGCGAAAAAAACCGGCGGCGCACAGGCGGATGCCGATGCGGCGGACGCTGAGGTGGCGCAGGTGAACGAAGCCTCCTGGTCTGATGTTCAGATGGAAGATACTCTGGGTCTGGAAGTGGGCTATCGCCTGATCCCGATGGTGGATCACGAACAGCAGGGTCAGTTGCTGACCCGCGTACGCGGCATTCGCAAGAAATTTGCCCAGCAGATGGGCTTCCTGCCGCCTGCCGTGCATATTCGTGACAACCTGGATCTGGCGCCAACGCACTATCGCATCCTGCTAAAAGGGGTCACCATTGGTTCCGGGGAAGTGCAGCCGGATCGCTGGATGGCGATCAACCCCGGCTGCGCCGAGGGGGAAGTGCCCGGCACGCCGTGCACCGAGCCCACCTTTGGCCTGCCTGCGCTGTGGATTGACGAAGTCCACCGCGAACTGGCGCAGACGCTGGGCTACACGGTGGTGGATCCGAGTTCAGTGGTGGCAACGCACCTTAACCATCTGATCACCACCCATACCGAGGAGCTGTTTGGTCGTCAGGAGGCGCAGCAGCTGCTCGACCAGATCACCAAACATTCACCGAAACTGGTGGAAGATTTGATCCCGGCGGTCATCAGCCTGACCACGTTGCATAAGGTGCTGCAGAATCTGCTGGCCGAGCGCGTGCCGATCCGCGATATGCGTACCATCATCGATACGCTGGCGGAGTTTGCCACCGCCCAGAGCGACGCTGATGAGCTGACCACCCGCGTACGGGCGCGCCTTTCCCGGGCGATAACCCAGCAGTGGTTCCCGGGCGAGGAGGACATTCAGCTGATTGGGCTGGATCTCTCCCTGGAGCAGTTGTTGATCCAGGCGACCCAGAGCGGCAGCGCGATTGAGCCGGGGATAGCTGAAAACCTGATGAAGCAGACCGAAAAGGCGCTGCAGCATCAGGAAGGTTTAGGCGCACCGCCGGTGCTGCTGGTGAACCCGGCCCTGCGTCTGATGCTGTCGCGCTACCTGCGCCGCATCTTCCCGCAGCTGGCGGTGCTCTCCAGCCAGGAGATCAATACCCAGCGCAACGTGCGGATGACGTATCTGATTGGGGGCAAAGGATGATGAGAGCAGCGCTTGCACTGTTTCTGGTGTCGCCGCTGGCTGTCGCGGCGGACGGTTCCTGGAGCGGAGAGAGCTTTGGCGGTGTAATGACCCGGGGGCAAATGGTACTGAAAAGCAAACCGGTGCAAAGCCCCTCTCCCCTGCCCGCTGGCGTGGTGGCCTCGCGCGTGTACTGGAAGATTCAGACAGACGGCCTGACCCCCGCCGGGTTTCGCATTCGCCTGTGCAGCACCACGCGCTGCCTGACGCTGCCCGGCTTTGCCGGGGAGCTGCCCCTGCCTGCCGGGATGCCGGCTGGCGGGCCGTTTCGTTTTGAGTATTATTCCAGCGCGGGGGGGCGTTTCGACGCACCGCTGCATGTGCTGAGTAATCAGATCACGGTGAGTTATCGCAACCAGGGTTAAGCGTATCCCATACGTTGCCGTCGGTGATTTGCCTGACTCATTTTTATAAATTTTCTTCATTTCCGTCCGAACATAGGGTGGTTATTTTTCATATTATTTCTGAAATGGAGAATAAGATATCGCTCGGTAGCATATTCCAGTCATAGCAATTGGAAATGCGAAATTTGGCAATAAGATTAAAGACATTTGCGCTATCGATGACTTTATTCTTCAGGATTTTTTATTTTCTATCCGTCCCCTGAAATGCTTACAAATATGACCGTTTATTAACGTTATAAACGATTGCCTGTAATAAACAGGCTGCGATAATAGATGCTCAATTCATCTTTGCGGGAGAATAACCGTGCGCTATTTCGCAGTTGTGGTTTCGTCAATTTTAATGTGTGGTTCATCGCTGGCCGCGTCCGTGAATTCGGCAACCCTTCCTGAGCTGGCTGAGGCATTAAATACACGATTCGAGGTGATGAAAGATGTGGCGGGTTATAAGGCGGCGAACCATCTTCCCGTTGAGGATCTTCCGAGAGAAAAAAATGTGCTTCTGAAGGCCCAGAGTGCTGCCCGCGACGTCATGCTGGATCCGCAGAGTATCGATGCGTTTGTCCAGACACAGATGGCCGTCAGTAAAAACATCCAGTACCGCTATCTCGATCGATGGCGTTTGCAGCCTGAAAAAGCGTGGCAGCCCCGCCCGCTGGCAGAAGTAAGAGCACAAATTCTTCAACTGGATAACACCATCCTGAACCTGATTAGCCGGCAAATCATGACCGGTGGCGGATTTGGTGAAGAGCAGGACCGCCAGCTCTCCGGGTTGCTGAACGATAAACAGATCTCAGCGCTGGAGAAGGCGCAACTGATCGACGCGCTCGGGGAAATCAAACGTCGATAAACGCTCTGTATCACCCGTTGTGCCATGTTTTCCGCTGGGGATCGTCTCAATGGGATTTTTGTCACTGAAAGGAAACGGGATAAGTGTTTGAATAATGGCAGAGGGCTGGCCTCTCCTGCCATTCCCACATCTCTACGTTTTATAGTTGCCTTCATGCCGGGTTCTTTGGCATGTTAACGGAACCTGACCTTTCAATTTTGTACACGTGACGAGTTTGCGAGCACAGCGATGATTAAGTGGCCCTGGAAATCAAATGACGCTGGTCAACATGTGGCGCTGCCGTGGGATGACGCGCTGGCGATCCCCGTGCTGGCCAACCTCCAGCCGGATGAACAGTCAAAGCTCATTCAACTGGCGGATCGCTTTTTGCAGCAAAAGCGGCTGGTTCCGCTGCAGGGGTTTGAGCTGGATGCACTTAAAAGCGCGCGTATCGCCCTGCTTTTCTGCCTGCCGGTGCTCGAACTGGGTATCGAGTGGCTGGATGGTTTCCACGAAGTGCTGATCTACCCCGCGCCATTTATCGTTGATGACGAGTGGGAAGATGATATTGGCCTGGTGCATAACCAGCGCGTGGTGCAGTCCGGGCAAAGCTGGCAGCAAGGCCCCATCATCCTCAACTGGCTGGATATTCAGGACTCGTTCGACGCGTCCGGGTTTAACCTGATTGTTCACGAAGTGGCGCATAAGCTTGATACCCGCAACGGCGATCGCGCCAGCGGTGTTCCGCTGATCCCGCTGCGTGAAGTCGCCGGTTGGGAGCACGACCTGCATGCGGCGATGGAAAATATCCAGGATGAGATTGACCTTGTCGGGGAAAGCGCGGCCAGCATTGATGCCTATGCGGCAACCGATCCGGCCGAGTGTTTTGCGGTGCTGTCAGAGTATTTCTTTAGCGCCCCGGAGCTGTTCGCCCCGCGTTTCCCGGCCCTGTGGCAACGTTTTTGTCATTTTTATCAGCAGGATCCCCTGCAGCGTCTGCGCCAGAGTGAGGGTTCCGGCAGCACCGCCTTTCGTCACGTCCACTAGGCCCCTGTTTCTGGGGTACGCTCAACCGACCGTACCCCAAAGCTCAAGGCTAAAAACAGAAGCGCCATTGCCCAGGCGGCCACGATTAAAAACGTTTCACCGAATGTGCGCGTCACCAGCGGCACCAGCAACGCGCTGACGCCGTACCCCAGCGTATGGCTGGTGGCGATTACCCCCGCCCCTTTGCCTGTCGTTAACCTGTCGTTCAGCAGCAGTTGATAGCCGGGCGTTGCCATCGCCGCTCCCAGCGAGGTAATGACGATCCCCACATAGAACAGCGCCACATCCGCGAGACACATCACCCCAAGCCCGACCACCATCAACACCGCTGCCAGGCAAAGTAACGTCATCGGGCGAAAGTGCTGCGGACGCACCACCAGAAACTGGGCAGCGAGCGTTGCCAGCGCGGCCAGGCTCAGCAGCAGCGCGACGTGATGGCTGATTTGCGCCGCATTGCCGTCCAGCAACGGACTGAGATGGGGTGACAGACCCAGCTGCATCAGGCTCACCAGTGCGGCAAGCAACAGCGCCAGCATAAGATAAGGCAGCATTGATGGCTGCAGCCGCGTCGCCTGTTGCGCCACTGGCGGTAAAGGTGGATCGGCCACTTCACGCAGCACCAGCAGCAGGGCGATAAACGGAGCCATAGCCATCAGCCACAGCGGTGCCACCGGGTTAACGCTGAGCATCAGCGCTGCCAGCGGCGGCCCCAGCAGACGCCCGCAGCTGAGGCCCGAGCTTATTGTCGCCAGCGCGGCCATTCTTTTCTCCAGACCCGCACGTTGAATGGCCCATGTCTGGGCCGCCGGCACCAGACCAGAGACCGTCAGGCCGTACAGGGTGCGCGAGAGGATAAGCCCTGCCAGCCCCCAGGCGGCATTGAGCATCCCGTTCGCCATTGCCCAGACCACCAGCGCCATGACGAAGAAACTTGCCAGATAGCCGCTCAGCGAGGCCAGCATCACGCTTTTACAGCCGTGCCGCTCGCTCTGGCGTCCCCACCAGGGCGAAGCCGGTAAAAAGAGCATCGAACCGAACATCAACAGACCCGCCCAAACGGAGAGCGATAGCCCGGTCATCGTGACCAGCTGCGGCAGCATGACCAGCAAACCGTTTTGCCCGATCCCCAGTAAACCGGCACACAACGCCAGGGGCCAGTTCGCTTTCGGGGTGAGATTGTCGGTCAGAGTGTCGGAAAGTGAGCGCATAGAATTGTGAACATAGTGTCAATAAATGTGTGGAAATCATGAAGTTTATGAAAACAAATATTGCAAAAATAGTTGCGACTGTAAACAGAATGAATATCATAACGAGAATTATTATCAGTCATGGAATGAGGTACATCTATGCGTACTCTGCCCCGCTCTGCCGGTACAGACGTTGCGGCCCAGTGTTTTTTAAACGCCCTGTTGCGCGAAACGAAGGACTGGCGCTATCTCCCCGCTACCGCTGCGGATGAGCTATCGCAGATCCATATCCCGCTCTCGCAAACCCAGGCCATCCGGGTTTCAGTACACTATTTCTCCCCAACCCAGCATCATCAGTATCGCTTCCCGGCAACGCTCATCCAGACCGACAGCGACCGTAGTGACGCCGTCAATTTCCCTCAACTGGTTGATTTAATTCTTGAAAAACCTGCTGTAAAAGGCTCACTGGATGCCGATACGCTGGCGCGTTTTAAGCAGCGCGCCCTTGAAAGCCATGCCCATACCTGGCAGGCGATCGACTTGCGTCACCGCTGGGCAAACCTGCGCGATGCGCCGCTGACGTTCGCCGAGGCGGAACAGGCGCTGCTGGTCGGCCACGCATTCCATCCGGCCCCGAAGTCACACGAGCCGTTTAACGAAACCGAAGCCCGCCGCTATTTGCCCGATTTCGCCTCCCGCTTTCCGCTGCGCTGGTTTGCCGTTGAGAGTGAACTGATCGCTGGCGAGAGCCTGAACGTCTCCCTGCGCGAACGTCTGCTGCGCTTCGCAGCCCAGAGCGCCCCTGAACTGCTCGGTCATTTCACCGACACCCGCTGGCTGCTGCCGATGCACCCGTGGCAGGCGGAGTATCTGCTCGGTCAGGACTGGTGCCAGCGACTGGTGGCGAAGGGAGCCTTGCAGGATCTGGGCGAAGCGGGCGCGCAATGGCTGCCCACCAGCTCCTCCCGCTCGCTGTACTGCGAAACCAACAGCGACATGATTAAGTTTTCACTGAGCGTGCGCCTGACCAACTCGGTGCGCACGCTGTCGGTGAAAGAGGTTAAGCGCGGGATGCGTCTGGCGCGTCTGGCGAAAACGGCGCGCTGGCAGGAGCTCCAGGCGCGCTACCCCACTATGCGCGTGATGCAGGAAGACGGCTGGGCGGGTCTGCGTGACGAAAGCGGCGTCATTCAGGAAGAGAGCCTGATGGCGCTGCGCGTGAACCTGCTGTTTGATACGCCGGATACGCAAACCAACGTGCTGGTGAGCCTGACGCAGGCCGCGCCGGACGGTGGTGACAGCCTGCTGGCGGCTGCGGTCCGCCGTCTCAGCCAGCGTCTGGATCTCCCCCTCGCCCAGGCCGCGCGTTGCTGGCTGGACGCCTATTGCGACCGCGTTCTCCTTCCGCTGTTCAGCGCCGAAGCCGATTACGGTCTGGTCCTGCTGGCACATCAGCAAAACATTCTTGTGGAGATGCAGCAGGACTTCCCGGTCGGGCTTATCTACCGTGACTGCCAGGGCAGCGCCTGGACCGAAGGGGCCGACGCGTGGCTGAAAGAGGCAGGTGAAAGCGAGGTGGAAAACCGCTTCGGCGAGAGCCAGCTGCTGCGCTACTTCCCCTATTACCTGCTGCTGAACTCCACACTCGCCGTCACCGCTGCCCTCGCCGCCGCAGGTTTCGACAGCGAAGAGAGTCTGATGTCACGGGTGCGTGACGCGCTGGCCAGCCTGCGCCAGACCGCGAAGCAGACCCGCTGCCTTGACTACGTGCTCGACAGCCCGACCTGGAACTGCAAAGGCAACTTTTTCTGCTACCTGCACGATCGCAACGAAAACACGATTGCCGATCCGGCAGTGATCTATTTCGACTTTAGCAACCCGTTTTACAAGGAGAAGGCGTGATGGCTAACGCGAATATCGTCCATTCCGGCTACGGCTTTCGTTGCACCGCAACGGACACGTCCTTGCCGCTAACCTTAGGCCTCGACGGCAGCGCGGTGCTGGAGCGCCTGCGCGATATCCCGGACGGCTGGCTGGTCGAGGCGCTGGATCAGCTGTTTGTCGCCGCACCGGCACTGACCGGCATCACGCTGCCGTGGGCAGCCTGGCAGGATGAACCGCAGGCGCAGGCGTTATTTGCGCTTGCCAGCGGCGATTATCTGGCCCGTGAGACCTTCTGGCAGCTGCCGCTGTGGCTGCAGGGGGAGCGTCCGCAGGCCAGCGGTGGCATGCAATTCGATGAGAGCCGTCAGCTTTACTTCCCGCAGCGCCCTCACCGTCCGCAAGGGGAAGTTTATCGCCGTTACGATGCGCAAATTAAACGCACCCTGAGCTTCCGCGTGGCCGACGTGGCGCTGGACGGCGAGCGTTTTACCCAGTGGATGAACAACCCGCGCGTTAATGCGTTCTGGGAGATGGCCGGTCCTCAGGAAGAGCAGGAAAACTACCTGCGCCGTCAGCTCGACTCGACGTACTGCTACCCGGTTATCGGCTGCTTTGACGATCAGCCGTTCGGCTATTTTGAACTCTACTGGGCCGCAGAAGACCGTATCGGACGCCACTATCGCTGGCAGCCGTTTGACCGTGGGCTGCATATGCTGGTCGGCGAAGAGAACTGGCGCGGCGCGCAGTATATCCGTAGCTGGCTGCGCGGTCTGAGCCACTATCTGTGGCTGGATGAACCGCGCACGACGCGCATTGTCGCTGAGCCACGTTTCGACAATCAGCGCCTGTTCCGCCATCTGGCTTCCGCCGGTTTTGACACCGTTAAAGAGTTCGACTTCCCGCATAAAC
Source organism: Enterobacter sp. 50793107 (assembly GCF_001463365.1). Classification (NCBI taxonomy): domain Bacteria; kingdom Pseudomonadati; phylum Pseudomonadota; class Gammaproteobacteria; order Enterobacterales; family Enterobacteriaceae; genus Enterobacter; species Enterobacter sp. 50793107. The sequence continues at coordinate 46,703 of NZ_LNII01000016.1, forward strand.
GTTCGCGCCTCATCATGAGCGAGCGTCACCGCTTCTTCAGCGAGGTGGGACTGTGAACGCACTCTGGCAAAAAGTGAACCGCGAGATGGTGGCGAAGATCCTCGCCGAGCTGGAATACGAACGTACCCTGAGCGCCGAGCCGCTGGCCGCTGACCGCTGGCAAATCACCATGGGCAGCGAAACATGGCAGTTTCGCGCCACGCGCGGCATCTGGGGCTGGTTACATATCGATCCCGCCAGTCTGACCACCACCAGCGGTGCCGCCGTGGAAGCGGAAAGCGCGTTTTTGCAGCTGGCGACGGTGCTGGAGATGAGCGACGCACAAACGGCAGAGCATCTGGAAGATCTTTACGCCACGCTGCGGGGCGACATGCAGCTGCTGCAGGCGCGAGAGACGCTCGATGCCGACGCGCTTATTCATCTCGACCCGGACGAACTCCAGTGTCTGATGAGCGGCCATCCCAAGTTCATTTTTAACAAAGGACGCCGCGGCTGGGGGCTGGATGCGCTGCGCCAGTACGCGCCGGAATACCGTGGCCGTTTTCGCCTGCACTGGGTTGCCGTGCAGCGCGAGCATCTGGTCTGGAGCAGCGATGTCGATTGCGATATCAACACCCTGCTGGCCAGCACCATGGACAGTGCCGAGCGCGCACGCTTTGACGCCCGCTGGCAGGCGCTGAAGCTTGACGACAGCTGGCTGCCGGTGCCGCTGCACCCGTGGCAGTGGCAGCAAAAAATTGCCGTCCATTTCCTGGCCCAGCTCGCGCGCGGTGAGATGGTAGAGCTGGGGGAATTTGGCGATGAGTATCTGGCCCAACAGTCCCTGCGCACGCTGACCAACGCCAGCCGCCGCGCGCCGTATGACATCAAGCTGCCGCTGACCATCTACAACACCTCCTGCTATCGCGGCATTCCGGGCAAGTACATTGCCGCCGGTCCGCTGGCTTCGCGTTGGTTACAGCAGCAGTTTGCCAGCGACGCCACCCTCACCCGCTCTGGCGCGCAGGTGCTTGGCGAACCCGCCGCCGGATATCTGTCGCATACCGGTTACGCCGCATTACCGAAAGCGCCCTATCGCTATCAGGAGATGCTGGGCGTGATCTGGCGCGAAAACCCGTCCTGCTATCTGCAGGACGGCGAGCAGGCGGTGCTGATGGCGGCGCTGATGGAGACCGACAACGCCGGACGCCCGCTGATTGACGCGTGGATTGCGCATTCGGGATTAACTGCCGAAGCCTGGCTGGAAAAACTGTTCGATGCCACGGTGATCCCGTTCTATCACCTGCTCTGCCGCTACGGCGTGGCGCTCATCGCCCATGGCCAGAACGTAACCCTGGTGATGAAAGACTACGTACCGCAGCGCATTCTGCTGAAGGATTTCCAGGGCGATATGCGGCTGGTTGTTGAAGATTTCCCGCAGGCGGAAAGCCTGCCGCAACAGGTGAAAGCCGTCACGGCGCGCCTGAGCGCGGAGTACATCATCCATGATCTGCAAACCGGCAACTTCGTGACGGTGCTGCGTTTTATCTCGCGTCTCACGCAGCAAAGCGGCGTCAGCGAAACCCGCTTCTACCAGATCCTGGCGCAGGTTTTGCGCCGTTATATGGCCGCGCATCCGGATCTTGCAGAACGTTTCGCGAAATTCGACCTGTTTAAGCCGCAGATCATTCGCGTGATCCTCAACCCGGTCAAACTCACCTTCTCCGAACACGACGGTGGCAGCCGCATGCTGCCGAACTACGTCTGCGATCTCGATAACCCCCTTTTTCTGGTCTCCCAGGAGTCAGCGCAATGAAAACGTATGATTTCATCGGCATTGGTATTGGCCCGTTTAACCTCAGCATCGCTGCCCTTGCAGAGGGACTGGACGGATTCAGTTCACTGTTTCTTGAACGTAAGCCGCATTTCTCCTGGCACCCGGGGATGATGGTGCCGGACTGCCACATGCAAACCAGCTTCCTGAAGGATCTGGTCAGCGCCGTGGAGCCGACCAACCGCCATAGCTTTCTGAACTACCTGGTACAGCGTAAAAAGTTCTACCGTTTTCTGACCACCGAGCAGCGCACCGTCTCCCGCGAGGAGTTTGCTGATTACCTGAGCTGGGCGGCGGATAACCTCACCAACCTCGCCTTCAGTCAGCAGGTACAGCAGGTGAGTTTTGATGAGAAAAAGGGCCTGTTTGAGGTAGTAACCCAGCGCGATCGCTTCCTGGCGCGCCACGTCTGCGTGGGGATTGGTAAACAGATCAACCTCCCCGACTGCGTGACCGCGCAGGATGACAGCTGCTTCCATGCCAGCGAGATGATGCTGCGCACGCCAGATTTGGCGGGCAAACGGGTGACCGTCGTTGGCGGCGGCCAGAGCGGTGCCGATCTGTTTTTGAATATCTTCCGTGGGGAGTGGGGTCAGCCGCTGAGCCTGAACTGGGTGTCGCGCCGCAACAACTACAACGCCCTGGATGAGGCCGCATTTGCCAACGAGTATTTCACGCCGGAGTACGTGGACAGCTTCTCCACACTTGGTGAAGAGGCCCGTCGGCAGATGCTGCACGAGCAGAAGATGACCTCTGACGGTATCACCACCGAGTCTCTGCTGGCAATTTACCGCGCCATGTACCACCGCTTTGAAGTGCTGCGTGAAAAACCCTGGGCGCACCTGATGCCGTCCCGCTCGGTAACCGCACTCACGCGGCTGCAAAACGGGCAACGCCTGACGCTACAGCATCACCTCGACGGTGGCCGTGAACAGCTGGAGAGCGACGTGGTGATCTTTGCCACGGGCTACCGCGCCGCGCAGCCTGCGTTTCTGGCGCCACTCTCCCATCGTCTGCACCTGGATGCCGACGAAGCTTTTCACATCAACAACGATTTCACCCTTGAATGGGACGGCCCGCAGAGCAACCGCCTGTTTGCCGTGAATGCCGGGATGCACCGTCTCGGTATTGCCGAACCCCAGCTCAGCCTGATGGCCTGGCGCGCCGCGCGAATTCTCAATCGCGCGCACGACGACGAGCCGTTTGAGCTGGCTACTACCCCCGGCGTGATCCACTGGCGTAGCACCACCAGCACGGATAACAGCCAGGTTTTTAAATCATTAGCACAGACCACCGAGTACTGACACACACAATCAGGATCAACATAACAATGAAACGTTCTCATCTTTGGGTTTTAAATCCGTGCTTGCTTGCCATGCTTTCGACCTCTGCGTGGGCAGAAGAACAAAAGGAAGAAAATATCGTTGTCTCCGCCAGCCGCGCACACCGCAGCGTGGCGGAGATGGCGCAGACCACCTGGGTTATCGAGCGTGCGGAAATTGAGCAGCAGGTTCAGGGCGGGAAAGAGATTAAAGACGTGCTGGCGCAGCTGATCCCGGGCATGGACGTCAGCAGCCAGGGGCGCACCAACTACGGTATGAACCTGCGCGGCCGTTCAATGATGGTGATGGTGGACGGCGTGCGTCTGAACTCCTCCCGCAGCGACAGCCGTCAGCTTGACTCTATCGATCCGTTCAACATCGACCGTATCGAAGTGATTTCCGGCGCTACTTCACTGTACGGCGGCGGCAGTACCGGCGGCCTGGTGAACATAGTCACCAAAAAAGGTCAGCCGGAGACGGAAGTCGAATTCCAGACCGGGGCAAAAAGCGGATTTAACAGCCACAACGACCACGATGAGAACGTGTCGGCGGCGGTCAGCGGCGGTAATGATAATGCGTCTGGTCGCCTGTCCGTTTCTTATCAGCGTTACGGCGGCTGGTATGACGGCAACGGCGACGAGGTGATTATCGATAACACCCAGACCGGCTTACAGTATTCTGACCGCATTGATGTGATGGGCACTGGCACCATCAATATTGACGATCATCAGCAGTTGCAGTTAACCACCCAGTACTACAAGAGCGAATCTGATGGCAAACACGGCCTGTACCTCGGGAAGAACTTCTCGGCGGTTACGGGTGATGCCACCGCGTATAACAAAAACAACCTGGATTCTGACCGTATTCCCGGTACCGAGCGCCATCTGATTAACCTGCAGTACTCTAATACCGATTTCTGGGGCCAGGACCTGGTCGCGCAGATCTACTATCGTGACGAGAGCCTGACCTACTACCCGTTCCCGACCCTGAGCAAAGGGACGGTGACCAGCATCGGTGCCTCCCAGCAGAAAACCGATTTTTACGGCGGCAAGCTGACGCTGAACAGCAAGCCGGTGGATGATTTGACGCTCACCTGGGGTGTGGACGCCGACCATGAAACCTTCGATGCCAACCAGCAGTTCTTCGACCTGAGTAAAGCGGCAGCGAGCGGCGGCATGAAGCTGGACAATGCGTACAACGTGGGGCGTTATCCGGGTTACAGCATTACCAACCTCGCCCCGTTCCTGCAGGCGAGCTACGACATTGACGCCATCACCCTGAGCGGCGGCGTGCGTTACCAGTACACTGAAAACAAGGTGGATGATTTTGTTGGCTACGCCCAGCAGCAGGCCATCGCCACCGGGAAAGCCACCTCAGCAGACGCGGTGCCGGGCGGGAAGACCGATTACAACAACTTCCTGTTTAACGCCGGGATCCTTGGCCGCCTGACCGAACAGCAGCAGCTGTGGTTTAACTTCTCTCAGGGCTTTGAAATTCCGGACCTGGCGAAGTACTACGGCTCCGGCACCTATCAGCTTGTCGACGGGCACTATCGCCTGCTGAATAGCGTGAACGTTAACGACTCGACGCTGGACGGCATTAAAGTTAACGCTTACGAGCTGGGCTGGCGCTACACCGGCGATAACCTGCGCACGCAGGTTGCCGCGTACTACTCGCTCTCGGATAAAACCATCACCATCAACAAAACCGATATGACCATCAACCTTGAAGACGACAAGCGTCGTATCTACGGGGTGGAAGGTCAGGTGGACTATTTCTTCACCGACAGCGACTGGAGCACCGGCGCGAACTTTAACGCCATTAAGTCTGAAACCCGTGAAAACGGTAAATGGGAGAAGCTGACGGTAGACAGCGCCAGCCCGTCGAAAGCCAGCGCCTGGGTCAATTGGGCGCCGGGCGACTGGACCCTGCGCGTGCAGAGTACCCAGACCTTTGACGTCTCTGATGCCGACGGTAAGAAGATCGATGGCTATAACACGGTAGATTTCCTGGGCAGCTACGCCCTGCCGGTGGGTAAAGTGAGCTTCAGCGTGGAAAACGTGCTGGACAAAGACTACACCACCGCCTGGGGACAGCGCGCACCGGGGCTGTATAGCCCAACGTATGGCGCACCGGGTCTGTATACCTATAAAGGCCGTGGCCGCACGTTTGGTCTGAACTACTCCGTGCTGTTCTAAACAACTGCGCCGCCTGCCCGCGGGCGGCGCATCCTGCTGTGTAATTTCACCGCAAATTTGCTATAAAATCAGCGATTTGCTGAAATTGTCGGCAAACGATCAAAAAGGGTGTTTTCACCCTTTGACAAGGCGAACCGAGGTCGCTACTATGCGCCTCGTTCACACGATTCCTCTGTAGTTCAGTCGGTAGAACGGCGGACTGTTAATCCGTATGTCACTGGTTCGAGTCCAGTCAGAGGAGCCAAATTTGAAAAGCCTGCTTTTAAAGCAGGCTTTTTACTTTTGTGCGTTCTGGAAAACTGCCGGGTGGCGGCTTCGCCTTACCCAGCCTACGGGACTGTAGGCCCGGTAAGCGCAGCGCCACCGGGCAATAATCCCCTGCTTTCATCATTTTTCCTCTGTCTTGACTTTCGACTGGCGGAAAGTCCCTAACGCTCAGGGCAGCCTGGCAATCACCTTAATCTCAAACTGGAATCCGTACAGCCATGTCACGCCGATCCCGGTCAACGTTGGGTAAGGCGCTTCCCCCCAATATTCTGGCAGGATACTCCAGATAGCGTCGAGGTTTGACTCGGGATCGACGACAAAAAGGGTAACGTCAACCACGTCATCGAACGTGCAGCCCGCAGCCGCGAGGACAGCATTAAGATTATTGAATGCCAGCCTGACCTGCGCTTTCAGATCGGGCTCAGGCGAACCATCCTCACGGCTACCAACCTGCCCCGAAACAAACAGGAAACCGTTAGATTTGATGGCCGGTGAATAGCGATTGCGCTCATAGAGCGCCTGGCGTCCTGAGGGAAAAACTGCTTCGCGTGCTGTCATATTTACACCTTTGCAATGGGGCGAAATCTGCCCAATGAGCTTAAAGACACTTTACAGGTGCAGGATCGGGCGGATAAACAAGCGACTTTGTCCATCATTGTTTGTAATATCCAAACAATCGGTGAAAAGAGAGGATAAGGAATGGATCGTTTCGATGCGATGCGCGCCTTTGCTCGCGTGGTAGAGGCAGGTAGCTTCACAAAGGCTGCCCAAACGCTTCATATGAGCAAAACCACGGTGACGCAGCTTATTCAGCAGCTGGAAGCGCGCCTGCGCGTCAGATTGCTCCATCGCACCACCCGCAAACTCAGCGTCACTCCCGATGGCGCGGTCTACTACGAACGCGTCATCCGCCTGCTGGCGGACATGGAAGATGCTGAAAACAGTCTGTCCAGTGCGGCAATTACGCCCAGGGGACGGCTACGGGTGGATGTGCCCAGTCCGCTGGCCCGCCTCATCCTGGTGCCGGCGCTACCGGCTTTCCACGCACGCTACCCTGACATTCAGTTCAACATGGGTGTGAGCGACCGGGTGGTGGACCTGATTGGCGACAACGTGGATTGCGTGCTGCGCGGCGGCGAGATCACCGATCAGTCCCTGATTGCACGCCATGTCGGAGATTTGCAAATCGGCGTCTACGCCGCCCCCAATTATCTGGAACGCCTTGGCCCCCCTTCGCACCCGCGAGAGCTGGAAAACACCGACCATCGCATCGTAGGGTTCTTGTCCTCACGCACCGGTAAGATTGATCCTCTGGTACTGCGCAGTGAGAGTGAACGTATTGAAATCACGGGCAGCTATGTACTGGCCGTGGATGATGGCAATGCTTACCTCGAAGCCGGGTTAGCGGGATTAGGAGTGATCGCACTGCCAGTCTATATGGCGGCAGCGCATCAGGCTCGTGGTGCCCTGATTCCGCTTTTTGAACACTGGCGTATTGCTCCAATGCCCCTGTACCTGGCGTTTCCGCCGAACCGCCATGTCAACGCCAGACTGCGCGTTTTTATAGACTGGATCGTTGAATTGATACAGCAGCATGTCCCCAACGCCAACATAGCCGTAAAGCTATAGCAGCGATTATCCTGAGAGAACGTGTATGATCCATGTGTTGTTATGTGAAAGCTGAAGACATGCAGGAGTATTTCGGTGAATCCTCCGTCAGGCATTCACCGTATTGCGGGCAGTATTGTAAAAAAGAGTTCAGGACTCCGTGAGCTGACGCCAGGCCGCCACTTCCTCATCAAGCCACTCGACAAAGAGAGCCACCTCCGGCTTCGCCTCCGTTAACTGCGATGCCACCAGCCAGTAAGGCCAGGGATACGGCGCAGTGAAAGGGGTAAGCTGGACCAGTTCTCCCCGGGTGATGGCATCCTGAACCAGAGAACGGCGCTCCAGCGCAATGCCTTTCCCGAGTCGGACAGCCTCAAGGATGATATTGGAGTCGTTAATACATAAACCACCAGGCACGATCTCTTTCTCAAGCCCCGCATTCACGCACCACGTTTTCCACGACTCCATGGAAAAAATAATATGACTCTTTGCAATCTCAGTCGGCGTAGTGGGCAGCACACCGTCGTTATAGCCAGGTGCGGCCACCACAATGAGTTCATCGGAAAAAAGAAAATGGCTGTTACTCCCTTCCCATTTTCCCCTCCCCATCCGTATGGCGATGTCTATCCCCTCCTGCTGCAGGCTGGTGACTGTCAGGCTGGCCTGGATCCGCAGCGTGATAAGTGGATATTTCGCCCGAAAGCGTTCCAGACGCGGCATTAACCAGTGGCATCCAAAAGACGGCACCATTGCCAGCGTCAGCTCCTGCTTTCTCGGCTTCACCTGCACGAGCCGGGTAGCATCTGCGATATGGTTCAGCGCCTCGCGTACCTGTATGGCATAGAGCCGCCCTTCTTCGTTGATCTGCACCCCTCGCCCGTTCCGGATAAAGAGCTTAACGCCCACCATCTCCTCCAGCACTTTAATCTGCTGGCTGATAGCGGAATGGGTAACGTGGAGTTCTTTCGCCGCCTGCGTCACGCTGCCAAGACGGGCGACGGCTTCAAAGCTTCGCAAACTGGCGATAGGTGGAAAATCAGACATGAAAACTCCCTGAACCAAACACAATATAAAAAAGGCGGCCTGGCGATATGTCAGTAATACTAACTCTGGCGGTAAGATATTGAAGATATTCGTCATGACGAATGTATCGTAATGTCTGTTCAGAAGCTTCAATAGCGTGTCATTTCACAGCGACAGGAAAACGGAGATTATGATTAAGCTTATTGGCATGTTGGATTCACCTTATGTACGCCGCGTGGCGGTCTCCCTGGAACTTTATGGCGTTGCGTTTGAAAGCCAGCCGCTGTCGGTATTCAGCACATTTGAAGAATTTTCCCGGTTCAACCCTGCGGTAAAAGCGCCAACGCTGGTTCTGGATAATGGAACGCGTCTGATGGACTCATCGCTGATACTTAATTATTTTGAGGCTCAGGCCGCCCCCGAGCGAAGACTCCTGCCCGTCGCGCCGGATGCACTGGCAAACGATCTTCAGACGCTGGGCTTTATCCTCGCCGCCGCTGAGAAAGCCGTGCAAAATGTGTATGAACACCACCAGCGGCCGCTGGAGAAACAGCACGCTTCATGGATCGAACGCATTACAATCCAGCTTCTGGCGGCCTGCAGGGAATGGAATACCTTGCTGGAGAAGCGCCCGACCACCACAGTTCCCGATCAGGTTGCCGTCACCAGTACGGTGGTCTGGACGTTTATTCAGTCGATGATCCCACACGTTGTCAACGCAGCAGATTTCAGGAATATTCAGGCGATTGCCGACACCTTCGAATCGCAGTCGGTCTTTAAAAAATATCATTTCAACTAAGCAATGAGCCCGGTCAGCGCAGCGCTACCGGGCAAGCCAGCAGCTATATCTGATAATCAATCGCCACTTCTTCCGGCTCCATCACCTGGCGTTTGATTTCGTCAACGGACAGCCCGGCGTTGCAGAGCTCGATAAAGCGCCATACGTAGTTGCGCTGTAGCTGCCCGCGCTTGAGGCCGAGCCATACGGTATTGGCATCGAACAGATGACGTGTATCCAGACGCACGAGGTTTCCGGTATCACCCTCGCCACCAGACTGTTCCGCCACCAGGCCAATGCCCAGCCCCAGCTCAACGTAGGTTTTGATCACATCGGAATCCTGTGCGCTCAGTACCACATCCGGCGTTAACCCTTTGCGGTTGAATGCTTCATCGATGCGCGAACGTCCGGTAATACCCTGGCGATACGTAATCAGCGGCCATTTCGCGATCGCTTCCAGCGTTAGGGGTGAAACCTGATTCAACGGATGATCGAGCGGGAGCAACAGGCTGTGGTACCAGCGGAACCAGGGAAAGGCCACCAGCAGCGGGTCGTTGCTCAGGCGTTCACTGGCGATACCAATATCCGCCCCACCGTTTTGCAGCAGCATTTCAATTTCCTGTGGCGTGCCCTGAATAAGCTCCAGGCGAACGTCAGGGAAAATTTCACGAAACGCTTTTATCACCGGCGGCAGGCTGTAACGTGCCTGAGTATGGGTAGTGGCGATGGTGAGCACGCCGGAGGCGTCATTGGTAAAGAGATCCGCCAGGCGACGGACATTGCTGGCCTCGTTGAGGATCCGCTCAGCGATGGTCAGCAACGCTTTACCTGGCTCCGTCATGCCAAGCAGGCGCTTGCCGCGACGGATAAAAATCTCAATGCCAAGCTCCTCTTCCAGCTCGCGAATATGGCGGCTGACACCCGACTGGGAGGTGTAAAGCATATTGGCGACTTCGGTCAGGTTATAGTCCCGCCTGGCCGCCTCACGGATAATTTTAAGTTGCTGGAAATTCACGATTCACTCCGGCGCATCTGACATAGCTCTATTGTTAGAGTCAGCTGAGCTGCAGAACAAATAATAAAAACCAGCATCTTATGCTTTTCTGGAATATTAACTCACGAGCTGCAGTTCACGATTCTCCAGCGATGGCTTACTCACCAGCGACATTAAAATTTCTTTCACCGCCTGCGCCTGTGGCGACAGCGAGCCACGGGCGGACATGTTCAGCGACAGCGGTAAACTCATTGATGGCGTGGTGATGCGCGCCATCCAGCCATTTGCTGCGCTGCACAGCGAGCGGGCGGCGGATTCCGGCAGCACCGTGACGCCCATCCCACTGGCGATCGCCGCAGTCAGCGTGGAGATGGAGTCAATTTCACCGATGATTTTCGCCGTCAGGCGGCGCAGGGAGAACGCTTCGTCCACGCGTACGCGCACGGCGCTGTAATCACGCGGCAGGAAAAGATTCATCTCTGCAACCGCAGTGAGGTCAACGCTCTGCCCCGGACAATCGCGGGTGCCCACGAGATACAGATCTTCTTTCAGCAGCGGCTGGCTGGTGATCCCCGCAACCGGGGAGCGATCGTAAAGCACCGCCATATCCAGCTGGCCGTTGAGCAGCTTGTCATTCAGGACAGAGCCGCTGTTCTCGTGCAGATAGACCAGCACTTCCGGCAGCTCAGCGCGCACCGCCTGCAGCAGTGGCATGGTGATTGAAGACGCTGCGGTCCCCGGTGCCAGCCCGATGGAAACGTGTCCGCTCAGCGTCTGGCCAACATTATTTACCGCCAGCTGCGCCTGTTCGCACTGACGAAGAATGGTGCGCGCGTGGGTATACAGGATCTTGCCTGCTTCTGTTGGGGTCACGCCGCGTTTGGTGCGGATCAACAGCTGCTGATCCATTTCGCCTTCCAGAGTAGCCACCTGCTGGCTCAGCGCAGGCTGCGCGATATGCAGCACTTCCGCCGCTTGAGTCAGGCTGCCGATATCGACGATTTTTACGAAGTATTTCAGTCGTCTTAAGTTCATTTTGCCCCCTGTTCGAAATGCTGTGCCGGTACTGGCTGTTGTTGTTGAACAGGTTTTGCAATATGAATGCCAGTTTTACCAGCAGGTCTGATTTGTTCGCTAAGCGCCTGAAAATAAGGAAACCTAATCATAGACGCCGGATTTATTACTGAAACAGCGGTTTATGATCTGCCCCATAAGAGGTATATCCGCACCACAACGGTGCATTACGTTGGCAAAATCGCCACTTTGCTGAAATTGTCAGCAAACAGACGCAAAGCGTGGTTTCACCCTTTGACAAGGCGAACCGAGGTCGTTACTATGCGCCCCGTTCACACGATTCCTCTGTAGTTCAGTCGGTAGAACGGCGGACTGTTAATCCGTATGTCACTGGTTCGAGTCCAGTCAGAGGAGCCAAATTTGAAAAGCCTGCTTTTAAAGCAGGCTTTTTGCTTTTGTGCGTTCTGGAAAACTGCCGGATGGCGGCTTCGCCTTACCCGGCCTACGGGACTGTAGGCCCGGTAAGCGCAGCGCCACCGGGCAAAGCAAGCTTAACCGGCATCCCGGATCGACGTTCCAGCTCAGCGCCCGCCCCCTCGTTTATTAGCTGTGCCCGCAACGCGGGGGTAATCGGCAGCGGCACTTTATTGGTTGATTCAAATTCTGCGCGGTTGCGCGACAGCGGTTCATGCACTTCCACCCAGCGGCTGCCGTCCGGCTCCGTCGTCACTTTTACAGGCTGATCGATAAGCTGCACGCGCGTGCCTGGCGACACATTGTCGAAAAGGTATTTGATATCGTTATTACGCAGACGAATGCAGCCCTGACTGACGCGCAGGCCGATGCCGAAATTCGAGTTGGTACCGTGAATGGCATAAAGCCTGCCAATATAGAGCGCATACAACCCCATCGGGTTATCCGGCCCGGCGGGAACGAATGCGGGCAACGTTTTCCCCTCTTTTGCATATTCACGCCGGGTGTTTGGCGTGGGCGACCAGGTTGGTCCTTCCTGCTTGCGCTCGACGGCTGTCACCCAGTTGCGTGGCGTTTCGCGCCCGGCCTGGCCAATACCGATGGGAAACACCTCAACGGTATTGCTGCCTGGCGGGTAATAATAAAGGCGCATTTCCGCCACGTTCACTACGATGCCTTTGCGAACCGTATCGGGAAGAATGAGCTGCTGAGGTACCACCAGTCGGGTACCGGATTGCGGTAAAAACGGATCAACACCGGGGTTTGCCTCAAGCATGTTGCTCAGCCCCTGCCCGTGCTGCGCGGCAAACGCTTCAAGCGGCAAGGTATTGTGGTCCGGTACGGCAATCACCTGCGCGCTGCCCACCAGCCGACTCCCGGCGGGCGGTAAAGGATAACTCACCGCCTGGACACTCTGGCTTATGAGCAAGGCAGCCAGACAGCCCAGCACATTTCTACGACGCATATTCCCTTCCTTAGTCGCTTCACTATTTGCTAAGCATAGCGTAGCCGCTTTGCATTACCCATCAGGAAATAAAATCAGTTTCCTCGTGCCGCCCGTCGCGGTAGTCTCATAGATCGCGTCGCTATGACGATGGCTTTGTGAGTAACCTTTTCTTATACCAATAAATAAAAAATCAGTGCAGACAGGACAACTATGGACTCCACCCTCATCTCCACACGTCCCGGCGAGGGGACCCCTTGCCTTAACCGTGCCCGCCGCGCCGCCTTTGGCAGCTTCGCGGGGGCCGTCGTGGACTGGTATGATTTTTTGCTCTACGGCATCACCGCCGCTCTGGTCTTTAACCGCGAATTCTTTCCGCAAATTAGCCCCGCCATGGGCACGCTCGCCGCGTTTGCCACCTTTGGCGTCGGCTTCCTGTTCCGTCCGCTGGGCGGGGTGATCTTCGGCCACTTCGGCGACCGCCTTGGCCGCAAACGCATGCTGATGCTCACCGTCTGGATGATGGGGATCGCCACTGCGCTCATCGGTATTTTGCCGTCGTTTGCCACGATTGGCTGGTGGGCTCCGGTACTGCTGGTCACCCTGCGCGCCATTCAGGGCTTTGCCGTGGGCGGCGAATGGGGCGGCGCGGCGCTGTTATCGGTCGAAAGCGCACCGAAAAATAAGAAAGCGTTCTACAGCAGCGGCGTGCAGGTTGGGTACGGCGTGGGTCTGTTGCTCTCTACCGGGCTGGTATCGCTTATCAGCCACTTCACGACCGATGAGCAGTTTCTGAGCTGGGGCTGGCGCATTCCCTTCATCTTCAGCATCGTGCTGGTTATCGCCGCGCTGTGGATCCGTAACGGAATGGAAGAGTCCGCCGAGTTTGAACAGCAGCGGGAAAAACCCGTTGCCAGAAAACGGCTGCCGGTGATGGAGGCGCTCATTCGTCATCCTGGCGCTTTTCTGAAAATTATCGCCCTGCGCCTGTGCGAGCTGCTGACGATGTATATCGTCACCGCGTTTGCCCTCAACTATTCCACGCAGAACCTCGGCCTCCCCCGTGAGCTGTTCCTGAATATCGGTCTGCTGGTGGGCGGGATCAGCTGTCTGACAATCCCCTGCTTCGCCTGGCTTGCGGATCGGTTTGGCCGCCGCCGCGTCTATATTACCGGTGCGCTGATTGGCTCCCTGAGCGCCTGGCCGTTCTTTATGGCGCTGGAGGCACAGTCGGTCTTCTGGATAGTCTTCTTTGCCATTATGCTCGCCAACATTGCCCATGACATGGTGGTCTGCGTGCAGCAACCGATGTTTACCGAACTGTTCGGCGCAAGCTACCGCTACAGCGGGGCGGGCGTAGGATACCAGGTGGCGAGCGTCGTGGGTGGCGGATTTACACCGTTTATTGCCGCCGCGCTGGTAACGTTCTCCGGCGGAAACTGGCACAGCGTGGCAGGCTACCTGCTGGCAGGCTGCCTGCTGTCGGCCGCCACGGCGCTGGTGATGAAAGAGACACACCATCCCTGATCTCCCTTTTGTTTCACAGGCGTGTGACATACTATCGGGTATAGCAGCACACCTGTGGAACAAGGAGACAGACATGAATAATAAGGGCTCCAGCCTGACCCCGGCTCAGGCACTGGAAAAACTCGACGCGCTGTACGAACAGTCCGTCAATGCGCTGCGCAGCGCCATCAGTGAGTACATCGAAACAGGGAAACTTCCCGACGAAAAGGCCAGAACCCAGGGCCTTTTTGTTTATCCATCGCTCTCTGTCACCTGGGACGGCAGCGCCAGTACCACGCCAAAGACCCGTGCCTACGCGCGTTTTACCCACTCCGGCTGCTACAGCACCACCGTGACCCGCCCTGCATTGTTCCGTCCTTATCTTGAGGAGCAACTCACTCTGCTCTATCAGGATTACGGCGCACACATTGCCGTTGAGCCATCACAGCATGAAATCCCCTATCCGTACGTGATTGACGGTTCGGCGTTAACGCTCGATCGCTCCATGAGCGCAGGGCTGACGCGCCATTTCCCGACGACCGAGCTGTCGCAGATTGGCGATGAGACCGCCGACGGCATTTATCACCCGGCAGAGTTTTCCCCCTTGTCGCATTTTGACGCCCGCCGGGTGGATTTCTCCCTGGCGCGCCTGCGTCACTACACCGGGACGCCAGCCGAGCATTTCCAGCCGTTCGTGCTGTTTACCAACTACACCCGCTATGTCGACGAATTTGTCCGCTGGGGCTGTAGCCAGATCCTTGACCCGGAGAGCCCTTATATCGCCCTCTCCTGCGCCGGCGGGATCTGGATCACCGCTGAAACCGAAGCGCCTGAGCAGGCTATCTCCGATCTGGCGTGGAAGAAGCACCAGATGCCAGCCTGGCACCTGATCACCGCCGACGGCCAGGGCATTACGCTTATCAACATCGGTGTGGGTCCGTCAAACGCCAAGACCATCTGCGACCATCTGGCGGTGCTGCGCCCGGACGTCTGGCTGATGATTGGTCATTGCGGTGGGCTGCGTGAAAGCCAGCTGATTGGCGACTACGTGCTGGCCCACGCCTACCTGCGTGATGACCATGTGCTTGACGCCGTGCTCCCGCCGGACATCCCGATCCCAAGCATTGCCGAAGTGCAGCGCGCGCTGTACGACGCCACCAAAGAGGTGAGCGGCATGCCGGGTGAAGAGGTCAAACAGCGTCTGCGTACCGGCACGGTAGTCACGACAGATGACCGTAACTGGGAGCTGCGTTACTCCGCCTCTGCCCTGCGCTTCAATCTGAGCCGCGCGGTGGCGATTGATATGGAAAGCGCCACCATTGCCGCTCAGGGTTATCGCTTCCGTGTGCCTTACGGTACGCTGCTGTGCGTTTCCGATAAACCGCTGCACGGTGAAATCAAGCTTCCGGGACAGGCAAACCGGTTCTACGAAGGGGCTATCTCCGAACACCTGCAAATCGGCATTCGCGCCATTGATTTGTTGCGGGCAGAAGGTGACCGGCTGCACTCACGCAAGCTGCGTACCTTTAACGAACCGCCTTTCCGCTGATAACAATAAGGAAAAATAATGCACACCCCATCACCGTTATCGGCCCTGCGTCAGTGGTTACAGGAAAATAAGCTCGACGGGATGATCGTCCCGCGCGCAGATGCCTGGCAGAGCGAATACTGCGCGCCGTATGATGAAAAACTGGCCTGGCTGACCGGCTTCGATGGCTCGGCGGGGCTGGCGCTGGTGCTAAAAGACAAAGCCCTGCTTTTTGTCGATGGCCGCTATCAGGTTCAGGCCCGCGTGCAGGTCAATATGGATGAAGTAGAGATCCATCATCTGCACAACGAGCCGCTGGCACAATGGCTGACGGCCAACGTTGAGGCTGGCACGCGGATTGGTTTTGAAACGCTGCTGATGACCAATGCCGATTATGAGACGCTATCTGCGACACCGTGTGAAATGGTGCCGCTTAACCAGTCACCGTTTGATACGTTATGGACCGATCGCCCTGCCGCTCCGGCGGGGCTGATCCGCGAGATGCCCGTTGAAATCAGCGGTGAAAACAGCGCCGATAAACGTCAGCGCGTTGCCGCCGTACTGGCCGCGAACAATGCCGATTATCTGGCCGTGACCCTGCCGGATAATATCGCCTGGCTGCTTAACGTGCGCGGTTCAGATATTCCCACCAGCCCGGTTCCGCTCTCTTTTGCCCTGCTCAGTCGGGACGGTAGCGTTGAGTGGTTCGTTAACGACAATAAGCTAAGCAACCTGCCTGATAGCGTGCGAAACGCTTTTACCATTGCGCCGCAGGATGCCTTTATTGAACGCTGCCAGCGCCTTTCTCACGGTAAACGGGTGATGGTGGATGCCGATTCAGCGCCGGTGGCTCTGCGTTTTGCCATTGAGCCACACGGTGACATTCTCTGGCGCACCGACCCCATCACGCTGATGAAGGCCAATAAAAATCCGGTAGAACTGGCGGGTTACCGGAAGTGTCATCATCAGGACGGTGCCGCGTGGGTCAATTTCCTGGCCTGGCTGAGCCGTGAAGTGCCCGCACGTGCGGCAGCAGGCCAGCCGCTGACCGAGCTGGAGGCCCAGGCACAGCAACTCGCGTTTCGCGAGCAGCAGCCTGGCTTTATTGAGCAAAGTTTTGCGACCATCTCGGCCTCGTCCAGCAATGCGGCGATGTGCCACTACCACTCAAGCGAAGCCAGCAACAAACCCATCGGCCATGACCACTTTTATCTGAATGATTCTGGTGGTCAGTACCATAATGGTACCACTGACGCCACACGTACCCTGGCGTGGGGCAAGGTCAGCCCGCAGCAGCGATTACATTACACCGCCGTGCTGAAAGGTTTTCTGTCGCTGATTACCCTGCAGTTCCCGTCCGGCACCCAGGGGCATCAGCTGGATGCCTTCGCGCGTCGGCCGCTGTGGGAGATGGGGCTGGATTTCGATCACGGAACGGGCCATGGCGTGGGTCATCAGTTGCTTATCCATGAGAACCCGCATCGCATCGCTAAAAAGGTCAACCCATGGCCGCTGGTGGCGGGCAATATTATGACTATCGAGCCGGGATACTACCTGGCGGATAGCCATGGGATCCGCATTGAAAATCAGGTGGAGATTGTGGAGAGCTGTCCAGGATTCTGCAAATTTGCTTCGCTGACGCTGATCCCAATCGACCTCAGCCAGGTCGAACTCAATCTGTTAAACGAGCAGGAAAAGCAGTGGCTGGATGAGTATCATCAGCAGGTGCGCGAAGCGCTGTCCCCGATGGTGGAGAGCGACGCGCGTCCGTGGCTGGTGGAGGCGACGGCACCGATTCGTGTTAACCGGTAGTGCGGTTTATTGCCCGGTGGCGGCTTCGCCTTACCCGGCCTACTCGTCCGTAGGCCCGGTAAGCGCAGCGCCACCGGGCAAATTTTCCGAACGCACAAAAGCAAAAAGCCTGCTTTAAAAGCAGGCTTTTCAAATTTGGCTCCTCTGACTGGACTCGAACCAGTGACATACGGATTAACAGTCCGCCGTTCTACCGACTGAACTACAGAGGAATCGTGTGAACGGGGCGCATATTATCGATGCTACCCGGTGTTGTCAAAGGCAGAATGCAGATTTCCGATCGTTTGCCGATTTATTCAACATTTCGCACATTTGTCAGGCATTGTGTCGCGGATATTTCCAGAGCCAGCGCCCACTTACCATACGCCAGTAGAACAATGCCCCACGCACGGCCCAGTCAAGGAACATCCCCAGCCAGACCCCGACGACCCCCATACCGAGCATGACCCCCAGCGTATAACCCGCTACCACGCGGCAACCCCACATGCCGAGCATAGAGACCCACATCGCAAAGCGGGCATCGCGTGCCCCTTTTAACCCGGCAGGCAGTACCCAGGACGCCGCCCAGATCGGCATAAAGGCCGCGTTGAGCCAAATCAGGATCTTAACGACCTCTTTAACATCATCTTCGTGGGTATAGAACGAGGCCATCAGCCCGGCAAAGGGCGCGCTCCCCCACGCAATTATCGTCAGACCGATGGTCGACAGCCAGAAGACATGGCGCAGTTGGCGCTCCGCCTGCCCTATCTGTCCTTTGCCGAGCCGTTTACCGGTGATGATGGTGGAGGCCGACCCGAGGGCGTTACCCGGCAGGTTAATCAGCGAGGCGATGGAGAAGGCAATAAAGTTACCGGCAATCACATCTGTCCCCATACCGGCAACAAACATCTGGGTAAGCAGTTTACCGCCGTTGAACAGTACCGACTCGATACTGGCAGGAATACCAATCCCCATCACTTCCCAGATAATGGCGAAGTTAAAGGGTCGGAAGTAGCTTTTTAACGTGAGGCGCAGCGATGGCGTGATCCCCGCCATCAACACCCCGAGGATGGCTGCCGCACCAATGTAGCGGGAGATAGTTAGCCCCAGCCCTGCACCAACAAACCCCATCCCCTCCCAGGAGAAAACACCGTAGATCAGGACGCTACTGATCATGATATTCAGGATGTTCATTCCGCCGTTGATCAGCAGCGGAATTTTTGTGTTGCCCGCCCCGCGCAGCGCGCCGCTACCGATCAGCGCGATAGCCGCAGCAGGATAGCTTAAGACCGTCATTTCCAGATAGGTCAGCGCCAGATCCTTAACTTCATTCGTCGCTTCACCCGCAACAAAGTCGATAATCTCTTTGCCGAAATAATGAATCACCGCCGCCAGGATGATCGAAAAGAGGGTCATGATCATCAGCGACTGCCGGGCGGCTTCGCGGGCGCGCTTCGGATCCAGCTTGCCCAGGCTAAAGGCCACCACCACCGTGGTACCAAGATCGATTGCGGCAAAGAAAGACATCACCACCATGTTAAAACTGTCCGCCAGCCCGACCCCGGCCATCGCCTCTTTACCCAGCCAGCTCACCAGGAAGGTGCTTAACACCCCCATCAGCAGAACGCAGGTATTCTCCAGAAAAATAGGTACGGCAAGCGGGGTGATTTCACGCCAGAACAGAACACGATAGCTTTTACGTTTTGCATACCATGGCGTGCGCATAATCGCCTGGCGGAGAGTGGCAGTAACGTTCAAAATGGACCTTAGCGAGAAAAGTTGAAACTCCATTTCAAATGATGGGGGAGAAAAGCTCATCCTGCAAAGTATTTTCCATAAAAAGATGTCTGGATTTGCAACAAACTGATGACAGAATCGGCAATCGATCGCTAATCACTAAGATCAGGTTTGACAAAAGTTTTTTCGCCGCTAAGATAAGCCTCCACAACGATTCCTCTGTAGTTCAGTCGGTAGAACGGCGGACTGTTAATCCGTATGTCACTGGTTCGAGTCCAGTCAGAGGAGCCACATTCTGAAAAGCCCGCTTTTAAAGCGGGCTTTTTGCTTTTCTGGTGAGGAAAAATGGACTCTTTGTTTGTCTACGGTACGTTACGCCCGGGCCATTCAAATGCACATATTCTCGAAAGCATCGGCGGTGAATGGCAGGCCGGTTTTGTCACCGGGACATTTTATGCGCGTGGCTGGGGCGCTGCGGCAGATTTTCCGGGTATCGTGCTGCACGCCGATGGCCCGCGCGTTGAGGGTTATCTGTTTATCTCCAGTAACCTTGAGGCACACTGGCAGATGCTGGACGAATTTGAAGACGGCTACGATCGGGTCGAGGTCATGGTGACCACCGCCGAAGGTGACCAGGTTAAGGCCTGGATCTATCAGCTTCAGCCGCGCTCTGCGTAATAAAAAAGGCTCTCTGTCACCAGAGAGCCTTTTTTGCAATCAGCAGCGATTATTCGCTTTTGGCTTCAGCGTTTTTGATTTCGCCCATCACTTTCAGCTTTTTGGAGATGTCACGGCGCTCTTTAGACAGCTCAGCGTTTTTGATGATGTAGTCATCAACGCGGTCTTCGTAGTCGCTCTTCATGCTGGCGATGATGCCCTGAATAGCTTCAACGCTCATACCTGGCTTAATGTAGTCGCTCAGGTTATCCAGCAGCAGAACACGTTTCTGGTTGTCACGGATCTTCTTCTCAACGTCCTGGATTTCACGCTGCAGTTTGTTTTTGCGGCGGAACAGGCGGACGAATTCCAGAACATCCTGGAACGAAGGCTTGGTAGTTTCCATTTTTACACCCCTGATAATGTGAGATTCGGATTCGTTAAAGCAACCGTTGTAACAATAACCTTACTGACAGCGGCTGCGAATGACAATGAGTATATCGTTTAAAACTATCATAACCCCAATTGATGCTGAATCGAAGCAGCAGCCGTCACATATGGCGATAGCTGCTCTTTATTTGCGCAGTGCGCGGCAAATGAGATGCGACAGCAACTCAAGCTGACGCGCCAGTTCCATGCTCAGCCAGACGTAACCATGGATTGGGGTTTCCGCTACGTTATCGCCCTGTCGCTCGTTGATCAGCTGTTTCAGTTCGGCAACGATCTCATTCAGACGCTCGCTGTTTGCGAGGATCGGCTGCGGGTTACCTTCATAAAGGGCATGAGCGATGGTCAGAAGGGTTTGCTGCGTCATCTGCTGCGTCTCCTTCAGCGTCTGCGCGTTCAGCATTAACAGATGGCTGGGGCGCGAGGCCCAGTGCGCGTTGATTTGCAGTTCAAGCATGCAGACCAGATTGCGGCTCACGGTCTGGATAGCTTCGAAAATCGATTTCTGAATATGGGTCTCTTTGCTGGCAGGGGTAATCAGACCGCGCATTTTGACCACGTCATTAAGGATCTGCTGAAGGTGCTTCTCCAGCCGGGGACGTTCGACAAGGTTAGGTGAAAAACCGGCCTGGTAGACGCGGTTAAAGGCGGTGACGTAATTTGCCATCTGAATGCGCCAGTGCAGGAAAGCGCGCTGCGGCCAGATACCGGTGAAAAGCATCGCCAGCAGTGAACCAAGAATAACATCCCCGCTTCGCCACAGTGCCGTGGTCATATCACCCGCTGGCGCGCCGACCACCACCGCGAGGGTGATACCAATCAGCAGTGCCTGATAGGGCTTTTTACCCAGCGCCAGCCAGCCGCAGAGGAACATGGCGACACCGCACCAGGCCAGCATCACCGGAAATGAAATAAGCTCCAGCTTCAGGGCAATCAACCCAAGGGCTGAGCCAAAAACCGTACCGCCAATGCGCTCGAAGGCACGCGGGACGACGTTCCCCCAGAATGAGATAGGCCCCATGACGACCACCAGCGTGATCAGCGGCCACGTTCCTTCAGGAACATCCAGCAAACGGACCAGCACAAACGTCAGAACGAATGCCAGCGCGATACGGCACCCATGAACCACGCGGTAGTGTTTATACAACCGAATTTCAAAAGACGTTAATGATTTGTCGGGACGCACACCCGCTCTCCAGCTACACGGCAAATCACAATTGTACTGTGTTTTCAGCCGGGCGGATCACACCCGGCTGAAAAACCCTGTATTTAACAGGACTACCCCGCTTTATGCTCTACAGCGATAAACATTTCGATGTCCCAGTACCCGTCGGCGTTGCCATCATTGAGATAGCGCTCGAAGCACGGTTTCAGAGCCATCTGGAATTTGTTGTCCTGCAAAAGGGAGTTAAAGAACTGGTACCACGGCGTGGCGAAGTCATAGTTTTCAACACGTGCTTTCGCAACGGCGTAATCTCCGGCCGCAATTTCCGTCATCATTACCCCTTCGCTGTTTTCCGGGATAACGAAATCATCCGGTACCGTAACGGCCGTATCGCAGCGCAATTTTTCTGCCGGGACTTCGTCCGGGTTATCGTAATAAACCGCAACCCACTCCAGCGGCTGAATGTGTCGGCCATCGACCCACATGACCAGCTGTTCAAAGCCCTGTTTTACCGTGTGTTCCCATGGCCCGACCAGGTGAAAACCGGCAATCTTACGTTTCTTTTCCTGCCTGATGCTGTAGTCCATACTGCCTCCGTTTATAACTGTATATTTATACACTATAAAGCAGAATTTCTATAATCGGCAATCAAGGAGTGTTTATTATGTGAGCAGACTCGCAACCCTGCCAGTCTGCCCAGAAAGGTTAGATTTTGTGGTGCAGATAATCACTCAGACGGGAGAAAAGGCCACCTTTATCAACACGCTCCAGCGTCACCAGCGGCCAGTGAGCGACCACTTTATCGCGGTCGTATAACTGGATCTCGCCTACCCGCTGATGGGCGGCTATCGGCGCTTCCAGCTCTTTTGTATCCAGCACGTATTTTGCCTTGATGTTCGGTACTTCTGCTTTCGGTAATGCCAGCCAGAAATCCTGGTCGGTGCCCAGGTTCACCTGTTCCTTATCGCCGTACCAGATCCGCTCGGTGCCCACTTTTTTACCGTTGTGCAGGATCTGCACGGTATCAAAATTCTGTTGTCCCCAGTGCAGCAGTTTACGGGCCTGATCCTCACGCCCTTTCGGACTGTCAGCCCCCATCACCACGGCGATCAAGCGACGCTGACCGTCCACGGCGGAAGCAATCAGGTTAAATCCGGCCCCTGACGTGTGCCCCGTTTTCAGTCCATCTACGTTCATGGTCTTATCCCAGAGCAGACCGTTACGGTTTTGCTGCGTGATCCCATTCCAGGTCAGGCTCTTTTCGCTGTACATGTGGTAAAACTCAGGCTCGCCGTGGATGATGGCTCTGGACAGCACGGCCAGGTCATACGCGGAGCTGTGTTGGCCTGGGGCATCCAGACCATGAACGGTTTCGAAGTGCGTATCGCGCAGATTCAGCTTTTGCACATAGTCGTTCATCATCTTCACGAACTGCGGCTGGCCACCGGCCACGTGATCCGCCAGCGCCACACAGGCGTCGTTACCAGAATCAACAATCAGACCGCGGCTGAGGTCGCGCACAGAAACGCGGTCACCCTCTTTCAGGAACATCAGTGACGAACCGTCAAATACCGGGTTACCTTTTGCCCACGCGTCGCGCCCGACGGTGACAATGTCATCCGGGGAAATGCGGTGGCTATCAATAGCGCGGTCAACAACGTAGCCGGTCATCAGCTTGGTGAGACTCGCCGGATTGCGTTGTTGATGTTCGTTGCCCGCCGTTAAGATTTGACCCGTAGTGTAATCCATCAGTACCCAGGAGCCGGCCTGAATGGCCGGAGGCTGCGGCGAAAAATCCAGCGGATCGGCCGCAAAAGCAGATGAGACACTCGAAGCGAGTAAAGAAACAGCAATAAACAGACGGCGTTTCAACGGTATATCCTCAGGTCATTAAAAATCGATGACCTTTTTACGGGAGTTCTGGTGTCGTTACCTGGCTTAATTGCAAAAAAATGTGACAGGAAGCATGTTTTTCCCGGAACCACGCTCGCAAATTTGCTGCATGACGGCGCTTTTTATTCGGTCTGTCCCTCACGATCGTTTACCATAGTGACGTCACTTTTTAACAGGATGGTATTACTGGTGTCTGACTCTGCCGCACGCCCGACTTTTTTATTCCACGACTACGAAACCTTTGGCACCCACCCGGCGCTGGACCGACCGGCGCAGTTTGCCGCCATCCGTACTGACGACGAATTCAATATTATTGGTGAGCCAGAGGTCTTTTACTGCAAACCTGCCGATGACTACCTGCCGCAGCCCGGCGCGGTCATGGTCACGGGGATAACGCCCCAGGAAGCGCGGGAAAAAGGCGTTAACGAGGCAGAGTTCGCCCGCCGTATCCACGATCTGTTCACCGTTCCCCATACCTGCGTGGTCGGGTATAACAATATCCGTTTCGATGATGAAGTGACGCGCAACATCTTCTACCGCAACTTCTACGATCCCTACGCCTGGAGCTGGCAGAACCGCAATTCGCGCTGGGATTTGCTGGATATCATGCGCGCCTGTTATGCGCTGCGTCCGGAGGGGATTAACTGGCCAGAGAACGAAGACGGATTGCCAAGCTTCCGGCTGGAGCACCTGACGCGCGCCAACGGCATTGAGCACAGTAATGCCCACGACGCGATGGCCGACGTCTACGCCACCATTGCCATGGCGAAGCTCGTTAAAACCGCACAACCACGCCTGTTTGAGTATCTGTTGAGTCATCGCAGTAAGCAGAAACTGATGACGCTGATTGATGTGCCGCAGATGAAACCGCTGGTGCATATCTCCGGCATGTTTGGTGCCTGGCGCGGCAACACCAGCTGGGTGGCACCGCTGGCCTGGCATCCGGATAACCGTAACGCGGTCATCATGGTGGATTTAGCCGGGGATATCTCCCCGCTGCTGGAGCTCGACAGCGATACCTTGCGTGAGCGCCTCTATACCCCGAAAGATGCGCTGGGAGATCTGCCCGCGGTGCCGGTCAAACTGGTGCATATCAATAAATGTCCCGTACTGGCGCAGGCCAATACGCTGCGCCCGGAAGATGCCGACAGGCTCGGGATCAACCGCCAGCACTGCCTGGATAACCTTAAAATACTGCGCGAAAATCCGCAGGTGCGCGAGAAAGTCGTCGCCATATTTGCCGAAGCCGAGCCATTCGTGCCGTCCGAAAATGTGGATGCGCAGCTGTATAACGGCTTCTTCAGCGATGCCGACCGTGCTGCGATGAACATCGTCCTGCAAACCGAACCGCGTAACCTGCCCGCGCTGGACATCACCTTTGCAGATAAACGCATTGAGAAGCTGATATTTAACTACCGCGCGCGTAACTATCCCGGCACGCTGGATGAAGCTGAGCAGGAACGCTGGCTGCAGCATCGTCGTAATGTGTTTACGCCTGAATATCTGCACGGCTATGCGCAGGAGCTGGAGATGCTTTACGGCCAATACGAAGGCAATGAAGAGAAGCAGGCGCTGCTGAAAGCACTGTTCAAGTACGTACAAGAGATAGTCTGAAATTCAGCGATAAAAAAACCGGAGGCGATGGTCTCCGGTTTTTTTTGCCCGATGGTGCTGCACTTACGCGGGCCTACGGGTTTTGTCGGTCGGGTAAGCGTAGCCGCCACCCGACACGGTATTACGCAACGTCTTCGTACTGAGGAACCGGGTTACGGAAGCTCTTCGTCACGCAGGCCAGGTAAACCAGACCAATACCACCCCAGATCAGGCCCAGAATCATAGAGCTCTCTTCCAGGTTAATCCACAATGCACCGACCGTCAGCGCACCGCACATTGGCAGAACCAGGTAACTGAAGTGGTCTTTCAGCGTTTTGTTGCGCTTCTCACGGATCCAGAACTGCGAGATCACGGAGAGGTTAACAAAGGTAAAGGCCACCAGCGCACCAAAGTTAATCAGTGCCGTTGCCGTCACCAGGTCAAATTTAATGGCCATCAGGGCGATTGCGCCAACCAACAGCACGTTCCACGCCGGAGTACGCCATTTCGGATGAACGTAGCCGAAGAAACGGGTTGGGAACACACCGTCACGACCCATTACATACATCAGGCGAGAAACCCCAGCATGCGCAGCCATACCAGAAGCCAGAACGGTAACGCTGGAGAAGATCAGTACGCCCCACTGGAAGGTTTTCCCTGCTACGTACAGCATGATTTCAGGCTGTGAAGCATCCGGCTCTTTGAAACGAGAGATATCCGGGAAGTACAGCTGCAGGAAGTAGGAGGCACCAATGAAGATCATGCCACCAATCAACGCAGTCAGGAAAATGGCTCGTGGGATCACGCGTTCTGCATCTTTGGTCTCTTCAGACAGAGAAGAGATACCGTCGAAGCCCAGGAACGAGAAGCACAGAATAGTCGCACCGGTGATCATCGGCACCACATGTGCCCCTTCAGACCAGAACGGACGAGAGCTGACCAGCGTGCCCGCGCCTTCACCGTGAGAAACACCGTAAATGATCAAACCCACAATAACCGCAACAATACCCATTTGCAGAATAACAATCAGGGTGTTGAAGTTCGCCACGGTCTTAATGCTGCGCAGGTTAGAGATGGTCATAAAGGCCACTAACGCAACAACAAAGAGCCACGACGGTACGGAAGGTACCAGCGCTTCGAAGTAAATTTTTGCCAGCAGAATGTTGATCATCGGCATGAACAGGTAGTCCAGCAGCGATGACCAGCCCACCATAAAGCCAACCGCCGGGCTAATGGATTTCTGGGCATAGGTGTAGGCAGAGCCTGCAGACGGGAAACGGCGAACCAGTTTACCGTAGCTCAGCGCTGTAAAGAGAATAGCGACCAGTGCAAAGGCATACGCCGTTGCCACATGACCGTCAGTAAGGCCTGATACGATACCGAATGTATCGAACAGCGTCATTGGTTGCATATAGGCAAGGCCCATCATAACAACCGGAATCAACGTAAGTGTTTTACGTAATTCCACGCGAGAGGTGTTTGGAGTTGCGTTATGCGACATAGTTATTCTCCTTTACGGTGATAACCGCCACGTAAGCGAAAAATTGCCCCATTTCTTTCTTCCTCAGCGACAACAACTGTCGGATTTTAGTAAATATCTATCCGGTACGAAGCCCGGCCTCTTGGTTTTTAGTTTCGTTTCATACATGCAAAAAAAAATAACCGACGCCTTTTATATCGTCGATTATTCCTTTGGTTGCTGCGGCGCATTTTGCCCCACATCAGATACAAAACGCAATACTTTACAAAGGCATTGTAAATATTCCTGCGCTAACTGGCTGATTTGTGGACGCTGCTCTGCGTATAGACAGCGGCGATAGCACTATTTGCTAAAATTTCGTCCCGCCACCAGGCGCTGGCTAACCCCGCCGTTTGTTCATTCCAGCCAACCCAGACCGATTCATTACTGCTTTGAGCCAGCACCTGTTTTTCAATCAGCGCGCCGCTATCAAGAAATCGCTGCGCCAGATAGCGAGGTAAATAGCCGCAACCCAGCCCACTGATTTGCAATTCCAGCTTGGTTTTAAAATCAAAAACGGTGATGGCCTCCTGCTCATCAAGCAGCTGCGACGATACGGCACATTCCGGCCGTGAACTGTCGCCCACCACAATGGCACGGTAACCTTTAATAACGCGCCGGTTAATGGGCTCAGGCTCCCGGGCCAGCGGATGATGCGGAGCAACCGCAAAAACTTGCTCAAGTATCCCGAGGCGGGCAAACCCAAAATCGCTCAGTTGAGGAGGTTCATGTAATGCGCCGACGATGATATCCGCCCTCCCCTGAACCAAGGCCTCCCAGGAGCCGCCCAGTACACCATTAATGAAAATCAGCCGGGTCACGCTGTGGCGCTGATAAAACGCTTCAATCAGCGGCGTCAGAAGGGAAAACGGAATCTATGGTCACTCCCGTTTTTGCAACACCGATTTTGACGACAAGTTGGCTTGCTTGAATCTATCCGGCGTCTGAATGGGATTTTATTCCCGCGCCTTGATGAGTTCCGCGCCTGATGAACCTCCAGAAAATATACGGCTTCAATGAGCCTTTCCGTTTTACAGGTTCCTCAACAGGCCGGTGGGCCGTTAGTATCATCAATATCAGTATTCGCAAAACCAGAT
>NZ_LNII01000017.1:0-2439 GCF_001463365.1 Enterobacter sp. 50793107
GCCAGGCCTCAGCATTTTATTATGGTGATCCCCTGGGCGAAATGCGCCTGGTAAGCAGAGTTTTTGAAATGTAAGGCCTTTGAATAAGACAAAAGGCTGCCTCATCGCTAACTTTGCAACAGTGCCCCACATCTTTTGTCACCAACGAGCGGCTGCCTATCACCGCACCGTGCCCGATCTTGATTCCGGGCATGACCATTGCCTCAGAGCCGATCCAAACGTCATTGCCAATGACAGTATTACCTGCTTTTTGGAAGGCATCGAGTGCGCTTGAGAATGCAGGTTCTTCCTGCATATAAAAGAACGGGAAAGATGATGCCCAGTCGTACCGATGCCCCTGATTGCCAGCCATGATAAAGGAAGCCCCACTCCCGATAGAGCAGAAACTACCGATGATCAACTTATCAACGTCATCACGGTCCGGAAACAGATACCGTGCGCAGTCATCGAATGAGTGCCCATGATAGTAGCCAGAGTAATAGCTGTACCGCCCAACTTTGATATTGGGGTTCTTCACTTGCTCAGAAAGCAGCTTGCCTTTGAAGGGGCTATCAAAGTAGTTGGTCATAAGAGATCCCGCGGTCTGTGACTTTGCCGTCTAACGTTTGAAATAAGGGGCGCCGAGCGCCAGCGAGGGGAGCCAAAAGCTTGCTTTTGGCCGTCCCGACTTGATTGAAGGGTTGGGCGATTTTGCCATTAGATTTTTTATAAATTTAGTGTGTTTAGAATGGTGATCGCATTTTTCTTGGCTTTTATGCTTGATGTTAAATTCGACCCCAAGTTTCCTGTAAGTGCGGACACAAAAACATATTTATGTCCTGATTTGCTTATAATAAACCCTTCAAACCATCCGTTTTGTAAGGTTCTATTTGCTGTGAATCCTGCACCAGTTTTCCCATACAGTTTTGTACTATTATCCAGATCTTGTAGATACATGTTCTCTATGGTGTTTTCTATGGCTGAGTTTTTAACTGGGAGATTGTGATTAATAATTTTACGCAGGAATTGAATTTGTTCTTCTGGTGAAATTTTTAAGCTACTTTCGAGCCATGCTTCTGTTAATCCGTTGTTTCTTTCTTTATCTCCAGAGAAGTCTTGATTTCCATAATCAAAATCTTTGAGATAATTCTTGATTTTATTTAATCCAATTTTTTGGGTTATTTCTTGCGAAACCCAAACAACAGAAAATTGCATCCACGTCTTTGGTGTATGATTGCTGTTCCAGATCTCCATTCCTTTGGGGGTTTTATCCCATTTGAATATGGTTTTCTGATCTATTATTTCCGCATCAAATGCCATAAGTGATAATGCGATCTTGAAAGTTGAATCTGGTGCCATTTGCGTTGCACACTTTGCTTTATTGAATTGAGCAATTTCAGCGTTTGTGGATGCATCGTAAAGTAAAAAACAAC
This sequence comes from Enterobacter sp. 50793107, assembly GCF_001463365.1. Lineage (NCBI taxonomy): Bacteria > Pseudomonadati > Pseudomonadota > Gammaproteobacteria > Enterobacterales > Enterobacteriaceae > Enterobacter > Enterobacter sp. 50793107. The sequence continues at coordinate 1,413 of NZ_LNII01000017.1, forward strand.
CTTCAGTTCCTTCAAATAATGGAGATGCAACAGTAGAGATATCTGTTGATGCACTGGCGCTGCTGTAGATAATATTTGCAATTATTAAAAAAATAGCGAAGTTGATATGTATTGTGTTTTTCATAATAAGTATTGGTTTGGTAAAGGGCTTAATTTTAACGGCTAACAATTAATGAGGCTCCGGGTTCGCCCAACGTTTGACATGAGGGGCGGCCAAGGGCGCCAGCCCTTGGACGTCCCCCTCGATGGAAGGGTTAGGCATCACTGCGTGTTCGCTCGAATGCCTGGCGTGTTTGAACCATGTACACGGCTGGACCATATGGGGTGGTTACGGTACCTTGCCTCTCAAACCCCGCTTTCTCGTAGCATCGGATCGCTCGCAAGTTGCTCGGCGACGGGTCCGTTTGGATCTTGGTGACCTCGGGATCATTGAACAGCAACTCAACCAGAGCTCGAACCAGCTTGGTTCCCAAGCCTTTGCCCAGTTGTGATGCATTCGCCAGTAACTGGTCTATTCCGCGTACTCCTGGATCGGTTTCTTCTTCCCACCGTCCGTCCCCGCTTCCAAGAGCAACGTACGACTGGGCATACCCAATCGGCTCTCCATTCAGCATTGCAATGTATGGAGTGACGGACTCTTGCGCTAAAACGCTTGGCAAGTACTGTTCCTGTACGTCAGCAAGTGTCGGGCGTGCTTCTTCTCCGCCCCACCACTCGACGATATGAGATCGATTTAGCCACTCATAGAGCATCGCAAGGTCATGCTCAGTCATGAGGCGCAGTGTGACGGAATCGTTGCTGTTGGTCACGATGCTGTACTTTGTGATGCCTAACTTTGTTTTTGCGTTGCTCATGATGTCTAACTCCCAATTTGTGTAGGGCTTATTATGCACGCTTAAAGGCACTGTTGCAAAGTTAGCGATGAGGCAGCCTTTTGTCTTATTCAAAGGCCTTACATTTCAAAAACTCTGCTTACCAGGCGCATTTCGCCCAGGGGATCACCATAATAAAATGCTGAGGCCTGGCG